>CANROR010000049.1 GCA_947632275.1 uncultured Bacilli bacterium
TTAATACAACACCTTGTTTTTATTATATCAAATTATCTTTGCGAAGAAATTTTTTCATAATTTACTCTTTTTAGCTGATATAAGTAGGGAAATTTGCATTTTAGGGCAAAATGTGGTAGAATTAAATAGTTCTGTAAAAAGAAGGGGTGTTTGGTTAATATTATGAAAGATTATGTCCTGAGAAATAAGAAGGGATTATTATTAGTAGTATTAGGTTTACTTGTTACAGGAATTATTGAATTTAGTAATTATGTTCAAACGAAAAAAATATATAAAAATATAAGTTACGACATCTTAGAAAGTAGCGAAATGAAAGTTGTAACTGATGAAGAAAAATTAATTAATTTTTTCAATTTAAATCAAGCTAAAATTAATTTCTATGCTGATGCTTTTCGAATTGATAGGGAAGTATTAAGTAATTTAATTAAAGAAAACTATCTTGCCTTAGATATTCTAAATACGGAAAATAGTGATAAAGTATTAATTGATTATTTATTTACTTTAGAAACAGAACAAAAAAATTTATTTAATTATAATGTGGTAAATAATGAGCCAACCAAGGATTATATGGTTTCTTTAATTAAATATTATAGTAATATTTATTCTGACATTGATTTTAAAATTGCTTCGGCCATCGCGGAAATTGAATCTGGTTATAGTTCTAAGTATATGCTTAAATGTAATAATATTTTTGGGGGTTTAGCTAGCGGAAAATTAATCAAATATCGAACTATTGAATACGGAATTTTAAAATACATTAAATTATTAAACGATGGTTATTTTGCTAAAGGATTAAGCACGGTTGAAAAAATTGGGCGTAAATATAATCCTATGATGACGGCCAATGGGAAAACAGCTAATCCCTATTGGGTGAAAAACGTAAGTAATGCTATGAATCATTATGATAATGTAACAGAAATTAATAATATTGAAGAATTAATGGCTTTACAGTAATGCAAGAAATTTTATTGAATAAGCCAAAGAACTTTGTTATAATTAAATTGTCTAGAGGATAAGTTTATTTAGTATAAAACCGACTATGATAAATATAAGGGAATCTAATTGGCTATGGTGTAGAAGACTTACCCATTAAGTGAGTAAGGATCCTAAAGCAGTTCATGTGATGCCCACCTGCCGAGCGCGGGATTTTATCACATATAAACTTTCCTTTGGACCTTTTTATTTGAGGTGAAATAATGGATGAACGAATTATTCCTTTAATAGGCCATGATAATTTAAAGAAAATTAAAACTAAAACCATTTTAATCGTTGGTCTAGGAGGAGTCGGAGGTATTGTCGCTGAAGCTTTAGTGCGCAGTGGCATCGAAAAACTAATTCTTATTGATAGTGATACTTTTGAGGAAAGTAATTTAAATCGTCAAATAATGGCTACAAGCCAAAATTTAAAGCAAAATAAGACTGATGTTACTCAAAAAAGACTATTAGATATTAATACGAAAATCAAGGTTGAAACTTTAAATATCTTTTTAAATAAAGATAATATATCTAATTTACAAGATTTAAAAATAGATTATATTATTGATGCTTGTGATACGATTGCTACGAAAGTTTTATTAATCCAATATGCTTTAGCTAATAAAATAAAAATAATTAGTTCAATGGGTACGGGTAAAAGATTAAATCCTCAGGAATTAAAAATAAGTACCCTTGATAAAACTTATAATGATCCTTTGGCCAAAATTATGCGCAAACTTATTAAAGAGCAGGGGATAAAGGCTAAAATTCCGGTGGTATTTTCTTCGGAATTACCTATTAATAACGAAAAAGTTATTGCTTCAATGATGTTTGTACCTGCGACCGCGGGTTTAATGCTAGCTTATTATGTAATAAACGATATAATTAAAAGCTAAAGGAGTAGATATGTGGAGTAAATTACAAAAACAGCTTTATAATGTAATGGATTTATCTACGGGTTTTCAAATGCATTGTTCGGTGTATAAAACAAAATCCGCTTGGACGGCCGGAAAAGATAAAAATAATCGGAGTAAAGGCCGAGAAATGATTCCCCGGTATTGGATAACTATTGGTAAAGGTAAAGATAAAAAAATAATCTGGGATTTTCCCAATCAATTTTTAAAGCAGAAAAGTTTAGTAGATGATTCGCCTTATTTTAAAGATGATAATACCATTCAAGATCGGATGTTTTGGCCCGAAAACTATACTTGGGTAGCTGAAGTAATTCGCGAATATCTAAATACGCCAAAAGAGCAATTACTGACTATTTCATTTGCTAAAGATCAGTATAATTTAGTAAATACTTTAAGAAAATATGATCGCCGGATTGCTAAAGAAAAATGCAAAAAACTTTAAAATTTCCTTTTAACAAGGAAATTTTTTATTGGGCCAAGAAAAAAAGAGTAAAAACTCTTTTTAATTAGGGTTTAGCAATTAAAAAATTAGCCAAACTTTCGGGTTCTTCGCCATTATAGACAATATTATAAATAATATTAATAAGAGCAATATCAATCCCTTTATGTTTAAGTAAGCGATAAATAACTGCCAAAGTATAATATCCTTCGACTGTATTTTTGGTTAAATATTGTTCAATTTTTTGTTTATCTTTAGTTTTGCCAATCGTATAACCGAAGGAAAAATTTCGACTTTTATGACTAGTGCAAGTAAGCATGATATCGCCGACACCGGCAAAGGAAAGAATGGTTTTGGGTTTACCCCCAAGATAATAAATAATATCTTTAATATCGTGTAAAGATTCATTAATTAATAGAGCTTGAGTTGATTCCGAATAACCTAAGCCATTTAAAATACCTGAAGCAATGGCAATACAATTTTTTACAGCCCCACATAATTGAATCCCAATTATATCTTTAGAGGGGCGAAGTTTAAGCCGTGAATTAGTTAAAATGCTTTGAATTATTTTTCGATTTTTCCTTTTTAAACTGGCAATAGCTAAAGCCACAGGTTCATTATTTAGCATATCAATAGCAAAGGTAGGGCCTGAAATTACGGAAATATTGCGCGTAAATAAAGTACTTTCGACTACATCAGAAAGCAGTTTTTCCGTACTTTCTTCAATGCCCTTAGTGGCAATACAAATTTGCATATCGCGTTTAAAATAAGGTTTAATTTGGGTGCAGACACTATCGACATATTTAGATGCACAATTAATAAAAATTACTTTGGCATCTTTTAAAGCTTCTGCAAAAGAATTTGTTAAATGAATAGAAGTAGGAATTTTAATATCATAAATACTTTTTAGCTTTTTGGTTTTCTTAAATTCAGTGACTATATCAGGATTTTCACTCCACATCCAGATATTATCATTATTTTTAGCTAGTTCTAAAGCAATAGCTAAACCATAGATTCCGGTACCAATTAAACATATTTTCATTTTTCACTCCTCATTTCTTTATGTAAATTATTTAAATTAATTTCGACCTTATTTGATTTGGGTTGATAATATTTTCGTCCTCTTAAATTCTCAGGCAAATATTCTTGTTTAACGTAATCATTTTTATAATTGTGGGGATACTTATAATCCGGACTTGTAGTTTTAATATGATTTGGGACATTACCAGTATTGCCTTTATGAATATCGTTTAAAGCCTCATCAATAGCCATAATCGCACTATTACTTTTAGGGGATAATGCCATTTCGATAACTATTTCCCCTAAAGGAATGCGCGCTTCAGGTAAACCAACTAAGTCGGCGGCATGGATCGCGGCCATAAGACGCGGACCAATTCCCGGATTAGCCAAACCAATATCTTCGTAAGCAATAACGGATAACCGGCGAAAAATACTTTCTAAATCACCCGCTTCAATTAGTCTTGCTAAATAGTGAAGAGAAGCATCGACATCACTGCCCCGAATGGACTTTTGCAAAGCACTTAAAACATCATAATGGCCATCTTCATTAGCATCATGGAAAAAGGCCGGTTTATTATTAATTTGTTTTACTAATTCTAAATCAATGTTATGATCCGCCGTCGAATAATAGCAAACTTCCAAAAGATTCAAAGCAAACCGGAAATCGCCACTGGCTAAATTACTTATATATTCTAAAGCTTCATCAGTAACCTTTATTTTGGGTAAATATTCTAATGATTTTTTTAAGCCCTTTAAAATATCGGTATTTGTTAATTCTTTAAGTTCAAAAATTTGACAACGACTTCTAATCGCCGGATTTATTTTGTGATATGGATTACTTGTCGTAAGCCCAATTAAAATAATTGTGCCTTTTTCAATAGAGGAAAGTAAAATATCTTGTTTATCTTTATTCATCCGATGAATTTCGTCAATGATTAAAACTAATTCGCCATCCATTTTAGCTTCCACGATAGCATTATCAAAATCTGCCTTATTATTAATGGTGGCATTCATAAATTTGGCTTTTAGATTAAGTTCATTGACTAAAGCATTAGCAATTGAAGTTTTACCAATCCCGGGTTTACCATATAAAATCATCGAAAATAATTTTTTATTCTTAACCAAATTAGATAGAATTTTATTTTCGCCAACTAAATGTTGTTGACCAATAACATCCTCTAATTTATTAGGTCGTAATTTATCCGCTAAAATATCCATATTTCTATCACATCTATAATTTTAACATTTTGTGGTCCATTAGTCTAGATTATTGCTTTTAAAAAAAGCATATTTTTGCTATAATTTTACTATGAGGGTATAATGAAAAACGAAGATTATATAAATGAATTTTTAGATTTTTTAAAATATGAACGGAAGCTAGCGGATAATACTTATGAATCATACAAAGAAAATTTAACGCAATTAGTAAATCACTATGAAAATAAACTAATTATTAAGCTAACGAAAGACGAAATTAGAGACTTTTTATATAATATGGAAGCAACGGCCAAAACTAAGGCCCATTATTTAACGGTCATTAATTCTTTTTTTAATTATATGGTAATCTCTAACTATTTAGAAATAAATCCTTGTACGGCGATAAAAATGCCCAAAATTGAAAAGAAATTACCCCAATATTTAACAATTGAAGAAGTAGATAGATTATTAGATATAAATTGTCGTCAACCTTTAGATTATCGCAATAAAGCGATGTTAGAGCTTTTATATGCCACTGGCACCCGCATTAGTGAACTCGTTAGCCTTAAGTTCAATCAAATTGATTTTGATGAATGTGTCATTCGCATCATGGGGAAGGGGAAGAAGGAACGTATTGTGCCCATGAATGATGTAGCTATTGATTATTTAAAACTTTATATTGATCAGTATCGACCTTTTTTACTAAAAAAACCTACAGATTATGTCTTTTTAAATAAAAATGGCGGAGCCATAAGTAGGGTGGGGTTCTTTAAAATTTTAAAAAAATTATGTCAAGATGCGCATATTGATAAAGATGTCTCGCCCCACACTTTAAGACATTCCTTTGCCACCCATTTACTTAATAATGGGGTTGATTTAAGAATCATTCAAGAATTATTAGGTCATGAAAATTTGAGTACGACTGAAATATATTCCCATTTACAAAACAAAAAACTCGAAGAAGATTATCAAAATCATCCTCGAGCCCAAATAGAAAAAGGAATAAAATAAGAAATATTATTACTTCTAACTATTTAGATTCAGAATTACGAGCATTATTTCTAGCGCTATTTTGGTTTCTATTATTATTGCGAGCATTTGATTTCCGGTTATTATTTCTAGCGCTATTTTGATTTTTGTTATTATTTCTTGCGTTACTCATCTTTTCTTACCTCCCGTTATTATTATGAGCAACATTTCAGAATTTAAACTAAAAAACAATTGGTAAATATTACTATTTTTTCATCATATATTTATACTGGTGAAGATAATGGAATTAATAGGAGCCTTACTTGTTTCAACTTTGGCAGGTTTATCGACAGTTCTCGGAGGATTAGTCATTCTTTTTAAATTTAAAAAAGATAATATAACGAAATTTATTACCGCTTCTTTAGCTTTTTCTTTAACGATAATGATTGGCATTAGTATAACCGATTTACTTCCCGAATCAACTTATATTTTATTAAGTAATTATGGCATTACTAAAGGAATATTCTTTTGCTTTATCATGTTTTTCCTAGGGATAATCTTAATAAAATTTATTAACAAATTAATTACGCAAGCTGAAAATAAAAAAAGTGATCTTTATAAATTGGGAATATTAAATATGCTAGCTTTAATTTTGCATAATTTTCCCGAAGGAATAGCGACATTCATGAGTAGTTATAAAGATATTAATATTGGCATAAAACTAGCCATTGCCATTGCTTTTCATAATATTCCGGAAGGAATAAGTATTGCCGTTCCTATTTATTATGCCACGAATTCTAAAAAAGATGCCATTCTTAAAACTTTATATTCAGGTATTGCCGAACCAATTGGCGCCATTTTAGCGTATATCTTTTTAAGCCGTTATATCAATGATACTTTTATAAGTTTAATTCTCATTTTAGTCGCTGGCATTATGATAACTTTAGCAATTGAAGGTATGCTTCCCAAGGCCAAGAAATATAATTTAAATAAGTTTCTATACATAGGCATGATTATTGGGACGGCTCTTATCCTATTTAATTATTTTGTATTTAATTAATAATAAGATAGAGTAGGGAAGTCAAATTTAATTATTTAAGTCTTTTGCTCCAATATTTTCTAAAATTTTATTGCAAACATAATTTTCTTCGTTTGGGTATTGCGTATAAAAATTAATTAATTTAATATGGCAATCATTTAAGATTTTTTTAACTTTAAGATCGCGATCTCGACGATTAATTTTTTGATGAGTACTATCATTTAATTCGATTAAAAGTAGTAAATTAAAATTTTTATCAAAAATACCAAAATCAATATTACGAAATAATTCATTACGATATCTAGAACGATGTTTTTCGACAATTGATGCTAAATTAACTTGGGGAATAATAATATAACCTAATTCCTGTATTTTATGCATTTTATTATAAAAAGTAATTTCGGCACTAGTCAAAAACTTTTTAGGAACATAATAATACTCATTATCATAATTATTTGTCTTTTGATAAGAATCTATATTATTATTATTATTATTATTATTATTCATATTTTTATAAGCATAATATAAAATAATTAAGGAAATAATTAACCAAAAAATAGATACAATAATATTAGGATTAGGTATAAATAAACTAAATAAAGAAACAATTCCCAAGAATATGCCTAGGATAATTAAAATTAAACTTTTCATTATAATTCACTTCCATCAAATAGAGTATAACATAAAATAGAATATAAATAACTAATAAACTTTTTCTTTTCGACCATCAAGTTAACATAATATATATTATTTATAGCTATCGAAAATTAATAAATAAAGCTTAAATACTGAGATTAATATTAAATATTGTTATTTTATTTCATCTTCCTATTTCTAACATAAAATTCATTTAAAACATATGACTTATTGAAAAAAATTTTTTTTAAATTTAAAATTAAATTGTTTAATTCCTTATTAAATATTAAATATGGAATATATTACCTTATAAATTTATAAGGTATATAATTATCCTTATATTATATATAAATAAGGTATATATCCGCGTATATTTTCCTTATCCTCTTCTCTTGATTAAAGAGGGGAGTTTTCTAACAATTTTTTAGGTTAAAATAGGTTAAACAATTATATAAAACAATTAAAGAACAAATTATACCGCCAATAATATCGGTAGCAAAATGCGCACCTAAATAAATACGACTAATCATAACTAATAGGGCAAGTAATACTAAAAAGCTAATTAGACATACTCGTCCAATTTTGGCTATTCTCCCCCTCTCTTTTAGGATTAAATAAATTAAGAAGCCGCATAAAGTTGTAATGGCAATAGTGTGTCCACTGGGAAAACTATAAGTATTTTCTACAACTAATTTTAAAACTCCAGGCCGCGGTCTAGCTACTAAAAGTTTTAAAACACTACTAAAAATGATTGCCATAATTATGGTAATTGCATACTCTCTTCCCCTACTTTTTCGTCCTAAAACGAAGAATAAAACAATACTTATCCCTGTAATAAATAAAGTACTACCGAAAAAAGTAATAATTTTAAATATTTTAGTTAAGTTAGGATTAATAAATTGGGCTAAAAAATGATAAATGCTAGTATCAAAAGTCGTAGTTAATCCTAATTTTATCAATATAATTAAGAAAATTAATAGTGCCTCTAAGACACTATTAATTATTATAAAATTCTGTTTATTTTTCATATATTTTTCCTATTTTTCTAAAGGAGTTGTTTCTACCCAATAATATTTATCAGTATCATTATTCTTTTTAAATACATGCTTATATAGAGTTCCGTATTTTTTTAATAAAGAATATTTAACTTCTCCCTTTTTGGCAAATTTTTGAGAACATTTAGATATTTCTTCATCAGAAAAGTAATTATTGTAGCATTTGTCTTCTAAAATCTTTAAAAAGTAATCATAAACTTCGACTTCATTATCTTTTTCCACCGTTTTTAAAATACTTCGATAGATTTTAGGTGTGGCTTGTAACGAATAAACAAAATTCTCGGATAAGCCACAATAATAGTAGCCATTTTTATAACGACAAATATTATTATCATCAATATTAAAATCTTGATCCTTCCCTATTTCACCATTATAAATTGTTTTAACAGTTGTCGCTATTTTTTCTTTACTTATTTTAGTTATTGTGCATTGTTTTTCATTATAATTATCAACGGCAAATTTCATTTTTTGATAAGTACAGTAATTATAATTTTTTTCTTTATCTAATACTAATTTATCTTCCTCATTAATTGTTAAATTAAGATACGCATTACATAATTTTTGAGTATCATCTAAACTGTCATTCGTTATTTTTTCTTCGCTATAAAGGTATAACCCTTCACATTTATTTAAATCGTTGCTACCTAAATAATTATAATATTCATTTATAAATTCTTCATTTACTTTATTTAATGGCCTAAATAATAAATATAATAAATAAAAAATTAAAAATAGAGCA
>CANROR010000050.1 GCA_947632275.1 uncultured Bacilli bacterium
GCTCGACCTGTCGGTTTTCAAGACCGATCCCTTCAGCCGGACTTGGGTATTCCTCCACAAATTGGTTAACAAAAGCATTATAACATAAGGCAAAATAGGATGTCAACCTATTTTATACTATTAAAAACTAGATTTTTTTATTACAAAACTAGATTTTTTTATTACAAAATGCTTGCAATTATCAACAAAACATATTATACTAAAATAGTCTTATTTAAATAAGACAAGTGCCTTATGCCCAAGTGGCGGAATAGGTAGACGCACAGGACTTAAAATCCTGCGAGCTTAATCACTCGTGCCGGTTCAAGTCCGGCCTTGGGCACCAAGATTACAATAGACTCCCGAATATACGGGAGTTTTATTTTTTTACCTCTTTTTTACCTCTTATTTTGGCTTTTCCAAGTGTTGTATCCTTATCCACAATAGTAGGTAGCACATTTTAAAATAGTATAGTATAATTTATATATAAGTATAAATTAGAGGTATATTATGGATGAAGAAAAAATAATTATAAAAGGAAAAACTAATAATCTAATTTGTGTTTTATTAGGAATTATTATAATACTTGTATCTACTGTTATAAATACTAAAATATATGATAGTATACCTAATCATGATGCTACAAGCATAATTGCTAAAATTTGGTTTTATTTTACAATTTTTTATATATTTATCTTTATTTTCACTATAATGTTTTTTAAAAATATGGCTTGTTCAAACATTAATGTAACTGATAAAAAAATATTTGGAAAAACAGTATGGAAAAATTTTGATATATCATATAAAGAGATAGTAAATATCAAATTAATCCCTTTAAAGGGAATTAGTATTAAAACTAATTATAATATTTATAAAATTTATTTTTTAAAAAATAATGAAGATATTTATAATAAATTAGATAAAAAGATAAATAAAAAGCAAAAATAATTAGTATATGTAGGTGAAAAAATGAAAAATGAAAAAATAATTATTAAAGGAAAAGTTGATATATATATTATAAGATATATTATTTATTTAATAACTTTTTTATATATTTTCTTTGCCTTTTTTAAAAGTGAAAATTTTCTATTAGATGCTATTGCTTATATTTTAATTGCTTTAGTTATAATTTTATTTTTTAAATATACTATTGGAAAATGTGAAATATACGTTACTAATAAAAGAGTTTATGGCAAATCCGCGTTTGGATTTAGAGTTGATATTCCGTTGGATAGTATTACTTCAGTAAGTTTATTATCCGTATTAGATTTAATAAGAGTATCTTCTTCCTCAGGAGCTATAAAATTTATATTTATAACTAATTCTAAAGAAATCCATAGTGAAATAAACAATTTGATATTTAAACGCACAAGAAACAATAAAAAAACGGACGAAGAAAAAAATATAAGTATTGTTGATGAAATAAAAAAGTATAAAGAGTTATTAGATTCTGGGGCAATAACTAAAGCAGAATATGAAGCAAAAAAGAAACAATTATTAGAATTATAATTTATAAAAACAAATGATATATTAAGTTATAATAAAAACTTTAGGAAAGAAAATCTTTTCTAAAGTTTTTTACAGTATTATTAACTATTTTATCAAGTTGGGCTTTGGTAAAGCAATGAAGGGTTCCTGAAGCTAATTTTTGTTCTTGCAAAAAATTTTCTACGAAAATTATATCTTTTTCTTTAATTTCAATTTCTTTTATTTTTTTAAGTTCACTTAGTAATTTATCTTTATTATTTATATTTAATTTATTTTTAGCAAATCGGTTATTGTAAACATTAAAATCATGATGCTTTACGTCTTTTAATTGATTTGATTTTTTGTTTTTATAAATCGTGTTTTTTACATTACTATAAAAATTACTATTCCAATAATAATCGACAAATAAATGCAAAAAATAGCCCATGAAAATAGGATCTTTTGCCTTTATTTCTTTCTGATACTTTTCATAAAATTTCATAAAGGTTTCTTGCTTTTTATTCTTAAAATGAGTTATATCATGAGGAATAAAAGAAGCAATATTTGCTAGTAGTTCACTATTATTTATATCGGGCGCAACACACGCAAATAAAAAGCAATCTAAATCATCTTTCTCATACTTTAAATATTTATTAATTCTTTTACCTATTTCAATATGCGTTTTCCAATATGGCACAATACTTCATCTCCATTTTTATTCTTTAGTTATTTTGTATTCATTCATTTTTTCCTGAATCCACTCGGGTAATTTATTCTTTAAAGGTAGAAAACCTAAACGGGACTCGGCAATATTTTCATTATTTAAGTTAGCTTTATAATTTATGTTTTTAATTGATAACTTTAACTGTAGCTTTATTTCATTAACTTCTAAAATTTGGCAATATATTACTTCTCCCATCTTAACATAATCATGAATATCGCCAACAAAATCATTCGAAATCTCCGAAATATGAATTAATCCATTATAATCGCCATCAACATGAACAAAAATTCCGTATTTCGTTATTCCTGAAACTTGGGCTTTAATAATGTCTCCTTCTTTATAATCTGCCATTTATTTTTTCTCCTATCATAAGTATACCAAAAAAATAGCATCTTCTCAATGCACTACTTGTAAGAAAAGACAAAAAAAGTTATAATTTATTTGGTGAAAAAAATGAATCCAGAAGAAAAGATTAAAGAATTAATTGCCAAAATGCAACCATATATTAATATGGATGGGGGCAATATCGAATTTATTAAATACGAAGATAATTATGTTTTTATTCGTTTAAGTGGCGCTTGTGCTAATTGCTTATATCAAGATAATACTATTAATGATAATCTTTTAGAAATGTTTAAAAGTGAAATTCCTGAGATAAAAGGAATTATTAATGTAGAGATATAATCCAATCAATTTTTTCAATTGGGGCATATTTAGTCATTTCTATGTAGGCTTGTTTTAAAAATTGCTCATATTCATTAACTTTATTTAAAATAGGAAGAAGCGATGTTTCTTCTTTTTCATTGTTCATAATTTGTTCATAGATATCAAAATAATAAGAGGGATATAATAAACGAGCATAAAGCATTTGCAAACTATAAAGACTTAAATGGTTAACTCTTAAATACAAAGCTAATTCCTCTATCGCGGTTAAATCACTTTCAGAAAAAAATAAAGCTTTTAAATATTCGGCAATATCCCTAACTTCTAAATCAAAAATAAAAGATAAAGGATTTAAATAATTAAGTTTGATGTTAGGATAAAATATTCGACGGTGCGCTAAAACTACTTTATCGTAATAAGATTTTTGATAATTTTCATTTATTTTATTAACATAACTAATCGCATTTTCGGCCAGACCAACATAATAACTAAAGCTTTCTAAAATAGTATATTTCTCTTTCCCAATTTCCCGAATTTGATATTCAAAATAATCTATTTTGGCACTCCATAAAGCTCCCCAGTTGTTACGATAAAGTTTACTGTTTTGATTACCTAAAATAAGTTTTTTATTCATTTCACTTATATCAACAATATCATATTTTTCTTGACTATTACTGACGGCAAATAAAATATAATTGAAATCCCCAACTTTGGTTAAAACTTGGCGGTCTTTATTTAAAATAATATCATGACAGTCAATGCCAACATCCTTCATCGATTTGCAACATTTTAAAATATCCTCTAATTCTTCAGGTAATCGATTATAATAAACAAAAAAGTAATCACGATTATGGTAATAAAAGTGATATTTTCCATCTTTTTCTTCAATATCATCTACTTCAATATTGTAAAAAAAATGAATTGTTTCTTTCATACTAAATTATATAATTTTGCCAAAAGAAAAAGACCATTTTCTAGTCTTTTGGATTTACTTATTAAATTTAGCAACTAAAGCATCAAACATATTTTCACAAGCTTTTAAAAATGCTTCTTTGTCGGCGGCAACATCAATTGGGGCATTATTATTTTCCGGAGTAGTTGGAATAGGTTCGACAACTGGTATCGTAGGTTCAGAAACTGTAGCCATTTCATTCATTGGAGGCATTGGCATCTCAGGAGCTACTGGTTCAACATTAGGAACTTCTGGAGTGGCAACCGTAGGAGCTTCAACGCTCGGAGATGTTGGAGCTTCAGGACTCATTGGACCAACAGGTGATACATTAGGCATTGGGGCGGTAGGTTGTGAAACAACTTGTTCAGGAGCCACACTTTCCGGATTAACATTAGTTGGCATTTCTGGTGCTACAGGCGTACTCATTGCTTCAGGAGCTACAGGTGCTACTGGTTCAACGGAAGGCGCTGCAGGAGTTACTTCTCCTCCTTCTTCTTCACCAAAAGTATTTTTTAAAGCATCAAATGAAGCAACTGGTAAAGTTAATTGTTTATAATAAACATCATCACCTGTATATTCATCGCCAACATTTATTTTAACGATTTGATTACCGGCAATAATATTTCGTAAATTATCTTTAACCGCATTCCATTCATTAGCATCAACTATCGTATTTAATTTATTATCTTGAATTTTGGAAATCAAAATAACAGGTAAGCCCATGCTTCCTACGGATTCATTATCTAAAACTACATAATCACCATATGTACCTTTAAAAGCCGTTAAAACTTTTTTTTCTATAACACTTCCATTAGTTAATGTTATTTTTATTTTTTTCAAAGCTACCATTCCCTTCTTATTCTCTAATTAATTATAACAAAATCTTTATGTAAATTCAATTACTTTTCAACCCGTTTTAAAATGAAATATTTACAACCGTAAGCACAATATTTTTCGATATATTCGTGAATATCTTCATAAGCATTTATTTTTTTATAATTTTTATTATTTTTATCATTAAAACCTTTTAAACGTAATTTATTATAAGCATAATCTCCTAAAATATAATCATACTCGGCAAAATAATCGGTTAGCATTTCTTTTAAAAGCTCTTCATCAATAGTTGCATTATTATTTTCCACGACTTCATAATTGATATCATTAATTACTAAATGCATCATGTAACTCCTTTAAAAAACTATAAATGTTAAAATGGCACCAACCATTACAACTGTTGAAACTATACCCATTATAAGCAAAATATCAACATAACCATTCCCGGAAGTAAGTGGTCTTCTTTGATGTTCAAATTCTTCGATGGCTTTTTCGAGTAAATATTCTTTATTTATGGCATTTTCGCGAATCTTAAAGTAATCATATACTTGATGATTCATTTTTTCTAATTCTTCTTCGCTTAAAGCTTTTATTTGATCCATACTATAACCCATGATTTCATAACTACGATTATTTAAATAATTTTTTTCTGCTTCTTCAACTACTTTTATATGCGTAGCCATTTCATGTTCAAAATATTCTTTTATTTCATTAATATTATTCCCGGCCATTAAATAATTGTCGGATATCATTAAAGGTTCTTTACAATCTGGAGAATATAATAATTCATAAAAAGCTCTAATTTCTTCTTCTAAAACATGAAAATTAACTTTTTTAGTTATAAACATATCAATTATTTGTTTTTGAATAGTAATAAAATAAGGATTTTTTTCTTTAATTGCTAAATTTTGATTTTTTTTGGCAATAGCATTATATTCTTGAAAATTACTAAAAAATTCATTTATTTTAGCTTCGGGATAACCATATTTTCTTAAATTATCAATTAGAAGTTCTGTGTTCTTTATTTGATAGGGATTCACAATATCTGATTCACTATAAATAACCATTAAAAGGCGAAGACATACGACAAGAAAGGAATTATAAGCTATTCCATTTTGATTATCTTTACTACTTAAATAATTATTAATTGCTTCTGTAAATGCTTCGTTAATAAAGATCCCTTTCACTTCTATTCTCACCTACTATAAATTATAACATAATAATTATTTTTAGCAAGCACTTATGCTTAATTTATTTCTTTTTCAATTATATTACTTTCCGTGGTAATTGAACCACCATATAATTCAGGTACTCGTCCATTTATAATTTTCGAGGCTAATAAAACATCATAAGTAATCTTTTGATTATTTTTTACTACAGGACTTATTAGCTCTTGCGTCATTTCAACTGTCGCATATATTTCAATTAAAGCATTATTCATCCCATAATTAGTAATTTTGGTTTTAATATTGGTTAAAAGGGTCCCAATAAAATTAACTTTCATATATATTTGAGGACCCAGATTACTTAATAAAGCATAAGGGCTATAAATAAATAGAGGTAATTTTAAAATTAAACCTTGATCACTAGCTTCAAGATTAGGATTATTTAAATAAATTTTACTTTTTTCTAAATCATTGATATTTTTGGTTAAAGTTTCCGTAATTAAATCAATTGTTTTATACGATTTTTCTAAATCAAAATCAACATCTAATATTTCTCCAGCTTTATTTTTATTAATGATAATTAAATCTTCTAAAACCGTATCTTTTAACAAGTCATAACTAATATTAGTGCTTAAAAAATAACGATAAATTTTATTAATTTCTTGTTCCGAAACTTCAATAATTCTCGGATTAATTTTTTTTAAATATTGATGCATAAAAAAATAAGTCAAAGAAATAATTAAAAAAATTATAATAACGAGCTTATATTTCATTTTTAACTTTTTTCTTTTTCTTATTTTGTTCATAGTTAAATATATGAATTAAAAACCAATTATTGATTTAATAAAGAAATACATACCAATAGCAATTCCGATTATCGTGATAAATATTAATATTTTTACCCAAATACTTAATTTATCGTCTTCATCATCTTCACTGCTAAAATCTTTTTTCTTAAAAATATTACTTTTGGTATAAAAGGAATTATCTAAATCATTATTTATGACGGGACTAGTATTTTCTACTTTTTTAATTTCATTTTTTATTTCATCAATCGAATTACTAACTTTTTCATCCTTTTCGTCTAAAGCTTTTTCTTGTTGTTCTAATAAATTGTCTTCTAATTTCTCTTCTTTTACTTCTTCTTTTTCGTTTTCTCCTTCAACTGATTTTTTTTCTTTTTCTTCGTTAATAGTAATCGTATTTATTAAATTTAATAAGTCGTTATCTTCGGGTCTTTCAATATGTTGTTCTTTTACTTCTTCTTCATCTTTTTCTTCAGAAATATTTAAATTTTTCAGAATATCAAATTGAGTATCTCTTAATCTTTTCGCCCGAACTTCTTCGTAGCTTTCTTCTTTTTCTTCTTTAGCTTTATCTAAAATAATGTTTAAATCATATTCTTTAGTTGGCGAAACATTTTCTTCTTTTTCTACTGTTTCAGGTTCTAATCTAATACTTTTGCGTTTTGGAACTTCATTGTATTTGGTATCCAGAATTTTTTTAATCTTTTCAATATCAATTTTTTCATCTTGGCGACCTAAAACCGTAGCATTACTTCTTAAAGTAAAATCTTCAATTTCTGTATTATTTATTTCGTTATATAAATTAGCATTTCTTTTTACTCGTGATGTAGGAACTGTCTCCTTATCTTCATCATATTTTGACATCCGTGTATTCATATACCTTTACCTCATTAAAATGATATCACATTTTACGTTTTTTTGAAATATAAACATTGATTTTTCAATATTGAATGTTTTATAATTAGGCAAGGAGGAACTATGAAAAAATTAATTGTTAATCAAGATGCTTGTATTAGTTGTGGGGCTTGTGTAAGTATTGATAGCGCTCATTTTGATTGGAATGATGAAGGAAAATCACATGCTATAAGTCAAGAAAACTTAGAATCGGAAAATGTTCAAACTGCTATTGAATCTTGTCCTACAGGCGCAATAAGTATTGAAGAAGCTAGCGATGATAATTGCGAATGCGAACATTGCAACTGTGAAGAATGTAACCACGAAGAAGGAAGTGAAGAATAATGAAAGTTTATAAAAAGAATTTACCTGATGGGGTAAAATATCAATTTTCTACGGAAAAAGGTGTTAAAGTTAAACTTATTAACAAAAAATATCTAAAGAAAAAAGGTAAAAAAAATAATCAAGCTAAATAATAACTTGATTATTTTTTGGCTATAAATACGCCAAAACCAATCGTACCAATTAAAACTACAAACACAATAACTAAAAATAAACCATTCTTATTATTAGTTGCTTGTTCTTCTTTCGCTACTTCTTCTTGGCTTTCAATTACTTTAATATTTTCTTTTTCGCAAGCTTCCTTTAAAGTTTCCGGATTACTTTCTAATCCTTTAGCTACAATTAAATTATCCAAAACATCAACGTAATTAGCATTTTGATATTCTTCTAAAGCTTTATTAATAATGGTTTCACCTAAAGCCTCACTAAAACCAAAAGTATGCCATTCACCCACGATTATTAAAGGCACCGATTTTGCTCTTTTACTTTCGACTTCAAATAAATCATTTACGGCATCTTTTAATTTGATATTCGCCGGATCTTCCCAACTTTCAAAGGCAACAATTTCAAAATAATCTGAAAATTCATGAATATGAACATTGAAATAATTTAGAAAATCTTCGCAATGCGGACATCCGTCGCCACGAAAAATATAAACTTTTACTTTTTCATGATCCGTCACTTGCGGTTTAGTTATATTTAAAGATTCCGCACTTACTTTATTTATCATACATAGCATTAATATTAATGCTATTGTTACTTTTAAAAACTTTCTCATACTTTACTTCCTCCATCAATAAAATTATAACACAAGTATAGTTTTTTAAGAAGTTTTTCTTTAAAATACTTGAATTAATGGCATTTTCTATGTTATAATACTTCTTGTATTGCGGGTGTAGTTTAATGGTAGAATTCCAGCCTTCCAAGCTGACCACGAGGGTTCGATTCCCTTCACCCGCTCCAAAAGATAAAATCGTCGCACCAAGCGATGTTAATGATTAAATCAACGCAAGTTGATTTTTTTGTTGCTATT
>CANROR010000051.1 GCA_947632275.1 uncultured Bacilli bacterium
TGATAATTTAGTCATTGAAAATTAATGTCATAAATGTCAGTAAATTTCAATGACTAATTGTTTTTTTATAAAATGTGTAGTATAATTGTATTGAAATCCAGTGACATAAATGTCAGTAAATTTCAACGGAGGATACAATGAAAGAAATTAAAAGGGAACAATATTTAGAAGAATTAATAGCTGCCCGTGAAAATAAATTAATTAAAGTTATCACGGGAATCAGAAGAAGTGGCAAGTCTTATTTGTTAGATCCGATTTTTAAAAATTATTTAATTGAATCTGGGGTAAAAGAAAACCATATTATAAAATTGGATTTGGACTTAATTGAAAATCATAAATATAAAGATCCCATGGAGCTATTCAATTTTGTAATGACTCAAGTAAAAGATAAAGATATGTATTATATTCTTTTGGATGAAATTCAATTAGTAACTAATTTTGAAGAAGTATTAAATAGTTTTTTAAAAAAGCCTAATTTAGATGTTTATGTTACGGGTTCTAATTCTAAATTTTTATCAAGTGATATTGCAACAGAATTCCGGGGAAGAAGCACGGAAATAAAAATTTATCCTTTATCTTTTAAAGAATTCATGGAAGCTAAAGATTTATCGGAAGAAAAAGCTTGGAAAGAGTACATTTTGTATGGCGGTCTGCCACCTGTAGTTTTGCAAACGGATGATAAACAAAAAAGAGAATATTTAGCAGGTTTGTTTGAAACTACTTATTTAAAAGATATTATTGAAAGAAACGATATTAAAAGAAAAGATGGATTAGATGCCATTGTAAATATATTGGCTTCATCTATCGGTTCTTTAACTAATCCTTCAAATATCTATAAAACTTATTTATCTAAGGGTGATAAAGATATTTCGTTAAATACTATAACTTCGTATATTGAATATTTAGAAAATGCTTTTTTAATCAAAAAAGTAGAGCGTTATGATGTCAAGGGACGCAAATATATAATAACTCCGGTTAAATATTATTTCACGGATTTAGGACTTAGAAACATTAAATTAAATTTTCGGCAACAAGAAGAAAATCATATAATGGAAAATATCATTTATAATGAACTTTTAATTCGCGGCTATAATGTTGATGTGGGCGTCGTGGAAACCAGAAATAAAGATAAAAGAACTTATTACGAAATTGATTTTGTTTGTAATATGGCCAGTAATCGTTATTATATTCAATCGGCATTAAATATTGATGATCCGGAAAAAAATATTCAAGAGTCCCGACCTTTAAATTGTGTTGGTGATAATTTTAAAAAGATAATTATTGTTAAAGAAGATATAAACGCTTGGCATAATGAAGATGGTATTTTAATTTTAGGAATCAAAGAATTTTTATTAAATAAAAATAGTTTAGAATTATAATATTTTAGCATGGCTTGACTACTTTTTTCATAATCTTAAGTGAGGGTTAATATGAAAAAAGTAGTCTTTTTATTTGTTCTTTTATTATTGCCTATTAAAGTTGAGGCGATTAGTGCTTCTAGTGCCATTGTCATGGATTTAAAAAGTGATCGGATTTATTATGAAAAAAATATTCATGAAGAAAGATTAATTGCTTCAATTACGAAAATAATGACTTGTATTGTCGCAATTGAAAATGCCGATATCAATGAAAAAGTAACCGTTGGTGAAGAAGTTTTAAAGGCCTATGGCAGTGCTATTTATATTGAAATCGGAGAAGAACTTTCCCTAAAAGATTTACTTTTAGGTTTAATGCTAAGAAGTGGTAATGATGCGGCGGTGGTGATTGCTAAAACCGTCGCCGGCAATATGAATAACTTTGCCAATTTAATGAATGCGAAAGCCGCGGAAATTGGCATGAATAATACGCACTTTTATAATGCTCATGGTCTTGAAGAAGAAAATGGCGAAGGCAATACTTCAACTGCCTATGATATGGCCCTTTTAACGAAATATGCTTATCAAAATAAAACTTTTTGCGAAATCTTTGGCACTAAAAAAGTGACGGTCAAAAGTAATAAAAAAACCTATAGTTGGACTAGTAAAAATAAACTAATTCATCGTTTTGATTATATCACGGGTGGGAAAACGGGATTTACCGAAAAAGCGCGGCGAACTTTAGTTACTACGGCTTCTAAAGATAACATTGATTTAGTTGTTGTAACCCTTAATGACCCTAACGATTTTCAAGACCATATTGCTTTATATAATGATGTTTTTGAAAATTATACGGCTAAGTTAGTTTTAAATAAAGATAAATTTAAAATTAAACAAGATGATTATTATCAAGATTATAAATTATATATAAAAAACGATGTTTATGTTCCAGTGCAAGGCGATGAAGCAAATAATTTAAAGATTAATTATGTTTTAACGAAAGTGAAAAAACCTAATGATGGTGAGCAAGTAGGTAAGGCCGAAATTTATTTAAAGGATAAAAAAATTGCCGAAGAAGATATTTATATTGAAGTAAATAAAACTAAAGCTAAACTTAGTTGGTGGCAAAAAATAATTAGGTGGTTTCAACAATGGTAAATATAATTTGGATATTTTTAATTTTAGTAGGAATATTTTTTTCTTTAATCACGGGTAATATTGATACGATTAATAACAGTATTTTAACCAATGGAAAAGAAGGCTTAGATTTAATAATTTCCATTTTACCCATTATTGTCTTATGGTCGGGAATTATGAAAATTGCCGAAGACTCGGGTCTTTTAAAAC
This sequence comes from uncultured Bacilli bacterium, assembly GCA_947632275.1. Lineage (GTDB taxonomy): Bacteria > Bacillota_I > Bacilli_A > RF39 > UBA660 > Onthocola_B. Next base: position 2,703 of record CANROR010000051.1, read on the forward strand.
GGTTTGCTCAACTGGTTCAACCGCTTTTATCTCGTCTTTTCCCCGACGTGCCCAAAGAAAATCCGGCCTTAGGTTATATTGCTTCTAATATCGCGGCCAATATGATGGGGCTAGGGAGTGCGGCCACTCCTTTTGGTTTAAAAGCCATGAAAGAACTCCAAAAAATAAATCCGGATAAAGAGACGGCATCAACCCCTATGATTACTTTTTTAGTTTTAAATACTGCAGGGGTAACAATTGTTCCCACGACGGTTTTAGCTTTAAGAATTGCCCATCATTCGGCTAATCCGAGTGAAATAATAATTCCCGGGATTATTGCCACCTTTTGTTCTTCGTTGGGCGGCTTACTTCTAGATTATTTTATCAGGAGGCGTAAAAAATGAATTTATTAAGCAAAATTGTTATTCCGCTTTTTGTTGTATTAGTTATCATGTATGGCTTTCGGAAAAAAATAAATGTTTATGAATCTTTTTTGGCCGGTGCTAAAGAAGGTTTATATATTACGTTTAATATTTTCCCGGCCGTGATTGCGATGGTTTTTGCCATTAATATTTTTTTAGATAGTAATTTTATTTATTTTTTTCTTAATTCATTTCGGAATTTTTTTAACTTTTTAAATATCCCTTTAGAAATAATGCCAATGGCTTTACTTCGCCCTGTCTCGGGCACGGCTTCCCTAGCTATTATGAATGATATCTTTATTAAGCATGGTCCCGATTCTTATTTAGGTCGCTTAGCTTCCATTTTACAAGGTTGTACGGATACGACCATTTATGTTTTAGCCTTATATTTTAGTTCGATTGGGATTAAAAAAATTCGGTATTCGTTAGGGGTTGGTCTTTTCGCCGATTTCGTCGGGATTACAGTTGCCTTTTTACTTACGATGTTTTTATTTTAAATTAAGCTAAGTTATGGTAAACTTTAAGTGGTGAGTTAAATGGAACGTTTACAAAAAGTTATCGCCGCTTCGGGCTATACTTCAAGGCGGAAAGCCGAAGAATTAATTAAAACGGGGCATGTGTTAGTTAATGATAAATTAGTCACAGAACTTGGGACGAAAGTAGATAGTAATGACGTTATTAGTATTGATGGAACTATTATAAATAAAGATGTGAAGTTTGAATATTACTTACTTAATAAACCAAGAGGTGTTATTAGTAGTGCACATGATGCCGAAGGAAGAACAACTGTTGTCGATTTAATTGCTACTTCTGCCCGCATTTATCCGATTGGTCGGCTTGATTATAATACAACTGGTCTTATTTTATTAACCAATGATGGGGAGTTTGCCAATCATTTAATGCATCCTTCTTTTCAAATTGAAAAAACTTATGTGGCTAAACTTGAAGGCCTAATCACCGGCGAAGACATTGCCAAATTAAAAAAAGGAATAGTTATTGAAGGCCGCAAAGTAGAAATAAAAAGATTTAAATTAAAGAAAAAAGATGTCGAAAAAAATACTTCTTTAGTAGAAGTAACCATTGTTGAAGGTCGGAATCATATTATTAAAAAATTATTTGAAAAATTAAACTTGCCAGTGAATAAACTATCCCGAATTGGTTATGGCTTTTTAACCATAGATAATTTAAAATCGGGAGAATATCGTCTCTTAAGTATTAAAGAAGTAAAGAAATTTTATAGTTTATAATTTAGGATGTCTTAACATATTGTTAGTTGTTTTCTCGGTATAATAAACTAAAATATCGATATATGGTTTTAAATAATTACAGTTTTTATCAGTATAATCCTCGAAAGGGGATTTTTTAATTGGTTTTGCTTTTAAAACGCGATTATAAATTTCTTGTTTATTACTAATACTTAATTTGCCTACGAAATGGAGTTTATTTTTTTGCTTTTCACCTAAGTATAAACTAATAGTATTATTTTTGTTCGGTTTATAACCTCCAATATAAAAATAATCGGATTGAATATTTTTAATTTTTAACCAAATACTTACTCTTTTACCATAATAATATCTACTATTTATTTCTTTGGCCACAATTCCTTCCAAATTTTCTTTTTTAATAAAACTAAATAGTTCTTGACCTTTTTCTAAAAAGAATTTGGCTTTTTGAAATACTTCATTTTCTTTAAACTGATTTAAAATATTTTTTCTTTTTATTAAAGGCATATTGGTTAGATCTTGTCCATTATTAAGAATATCAAAACAGACAAAAACCGCGGGATAATTTTTTTGTAAAACGGCACTTTTAATTTTATTTTTGGTCCGCATTCTTTCTTGTAAAGGCCGAATGTTGGGTTTGCCTTCATCAAAATAAACAATTTCACCATCCAGAACGCAGGGTTTATTAATAACTTCTTTAATTTTTAAAAGCTCGGGAAAAACCTCATTTAAAATTACGCCATTCCGACTTTTAATAATTATGGTATCTTTATTAACATAAACTAAAGCCCGAAAGCCATCAAATTTTATTTCATATAAATAATTTTTATCGTTAAAAGGCTTTTTAATTTCTTCTAAAAGCATGGGTGAAAGATCTAAAAAATCACTTTTTCGCATGATTTTCCTTTAGTGAAGCTTCTAAAGCTTTATATAAATCGTCAATAGATTTTTTCTTTTTGCCTTTAACTTTCGTAATCTTTTCCCCATGCATTTTTTTATTTATAGCGTCTTTAATCCGATTTTGATATTCATCTTTATATTCCTCAGGTTTAAATTTATCTGTTAAATTTTCCACGAGTTGCATTGCCATTTTTAGTTCGGCTTCGGTGAAATTCTTTTTCATTTTTTCTTTTTGTAATTTTACTTCTTCTTCGTAATATAAAGAATTCATAATAATATTTTGATAACCAAAACGAATAACGACATAATAAAGCCGATTATGTAAATAAGTTTTGGCAATGGCGACTTTCTTACTTTTTCGTAAAGCTTCTTTTAAAAGTTCAAAAGCTTTGGTACTTTTATTAGGGGTTAAGATATAACTTTTATCATAATAAACCGGATCAATTTCATTAATATCGACAAACGAAATTATTTCGATCGCCTTATCATTTTCATTTTTTAGTTTGGCAAATTCTTCACTCGTAAAAGTCACATAATTATTATCACTATATTCATAACCTTTAACAATTTCATTTTGTTTTACTTTTTCTTTGCAATGAGGGCAATAACGAATAAATTCTAATCTAGTATCACATTTTTTATGAAGTAAATTAAAGGTAACATTATTATCTTTAATCGCCGAGTTTAATAAAACGGGAATATTAACTAAACCAAAAGAAATATTAGTTTGATAGTTCATAATATCACCTTTTATTAGTATGCGAAAAAGTTAAATTTTTTATGCTTGGGATAAGATTGTAAATATCTGTAAAATTTTAATTTAAATCTTGCAAATATATATATATATATATATAATAAAAGTGAAAATACGAGGTGAAAAGAATTGAATAATGTTTTTTGGGTAAATGAAAAAAGTAGATTATTAAAGAATATTAAAGCGGGTAAATTTAGAGTTTTTATAGGTCCTATAGTCGATTTTTTATTAATCTTAATAGTTTTGGCAATCTTAGGAATGAATGAACCTAAGTTATATTTAGAAATTCCCACAGGCTTAACTATTATTTTATTAGGTTTTGTCTATTTGATTTATAGTTTTCTGAGAGGCTTAAAAGAAATGTATATATATAAAGTAATTCATAATTTAGCAATAGTAAAAAATGCTAATAATTTTATATTAGTTAGACCTCATGAAGATAATAGCGTAGAACATATGAAAGAAAACATTGAAAAAATAATTACGGAAAACAATTTTTTAGGTTATGATATATTTGAATTTAAAAATTGTAAATTATTAAAAGAAACGAGAAAATATTTGGACTTTGAAGGCTATGATAAAAATGGCTTAAAAAAATTTAAAATATATAAAATATATGTTGATAACGAAAATTTAAGGGTGGATAATAATGCTTAAGTTGATTTTAGAAAGAATAATTGTTTTTGGTTTAATTTTTGCTTTAGGATTTGCTTTTTCTAGTAATGCTGGTAAAAAATATCAAAATCTTGAACAAAATTTTAAAAATGATATTACGCAAGTAATGGATAAATATAATTATATTGAAGCAGATAAATCTATTTGGGATTATAGATTTGTTAATGGTAATAATGAAATTACTTACGAAGTAACTATAAATCCTCAACAAGTTAAAGTTAAGGAAATTCATCAAAAAATTAATTTTACTGATTTAGTTGAATTAACTCAAAATTACGAACTTTTAAGAGAAATTTATACTGATGATACTGTTAATTATGCGATTGAGACAGAAAAACTATATACAGAATTTTTAAATACTAAAGAAGAACAAAGATTCCATGAATATGATAATAAACGGGAAATTTCAATAGCAATTGAAAATTCGACTGATATAGAAAATACATATGAGTTAAATTATCAAATTAGATTTTTTTAGATTAAAGAGAGGTGCAGAATGGGAACTTTAATTATAATTGCAATAATAGTAATAGGAATATTATCAGATAAAATATTTTTAAAAAAACAAGGCCAAGTATATGGTAAAATTGTGAATTATGTTATCGAAAATGATAAACATTATCCTGTGTTTCAATTTGAAACTAAAGATGGTAAAGTAATCGAGGCCCGAAATACAACATATTTAGAAGAATTAAGTGTTGAGGAGGCTTATACTGATGAAGCTAGGGAATTTTTAAAGAAAGGTTTACCTATTGAACACGTTTTAATCTATTATGATAAGAAAAATCCTGAGAATTTTATTCCTCAATGGATAGATAGGTAGAAAGGAGGTATTAAAATGCTTAAAATTATATTAGCATGTATTTTAGGCCTTTGTGGATTATTTTTACTTTTAGCACCTAAAAAATATTTAGTTAATCCCGCGAAAGTTAAAGATGAAGCAACTATGGAAAAAAATATCAAAAGTTCGCGAATTGCTGGTATTTTATTTTTACTATTAGCCATTTTGGACTTTTTTGTTTTATAAAGCTAACTAATGTTAGTTTTTTTATGGCAATTTATCCCTTGATAAATATCTCTTTTAACCATCTCTTTATCAATATCATTTAAAACTACAAATTTTTTGGTTAACCAAGTTGGTGTAATTAGATCTTCAAGGGTGGGATCCCCTGTGATTCTTTCAATTACAATTTTTTCATTTAAATAAGCTAATTCATCACAAACAATATCGACGAATTCCTCTTTCGTTAAAACTGGGAATTTTTCTTCTTGGTATCTATTTGCTAGTTCAGTATCTTTATTAATAAATAAAGCATGAATTTTAACCCCATCAATTTTTAAATCATTTAAGTATTTAACTGTCTTTAGCATATCTTCTTTAGTTTCATAAGGCAGGCCATTAATAATATGAGCTACGGTGAAAACCTTAATTTTTTGTAAGTCTTGGACCGCTTTAGTAAAAGTATCAACATCATGACCGCGATTAATGTATTTTAAAGTTTCTTCCTTACTACTTTGAAGACCCAGTTCAATAGTTAAAAAGGTCTTTTTGTTTAACTCTTTAAAGTATGCTAAATATTCTTGAGATAAACAATCGGGACGGGTGGCAATACTAATCCCAACCACTTTAGGAATTGTTAAAATTAAATCTATATATTTTTGTAAAACTTCCACGGGACCATAAGTATTAGTTCCGGCTTGAAAATAAGCAATATAATAACTATCCGGCCATTTCTTTTCCATAATCTTTTTGGCATGGTCAAATTGTTCTAATAAGTCCTGAGAATCAAGGGTAATGTTACTTTTACTGTTATCTTTGCAAAAAATACACCCCCCACTTTTTTTGTTGGGACAAGAAAATCCTAAATCAAGAGGTACTTTAAAAACTTTTTTCCCAAATTTTTGTTTATAAAAATAATTTAAAGTATGATATCGTTTATTATCTAAAGAATATTTAAACATATTTATCCCTTCTTAATTAGTCATTTTAACAAATAAATAAAAGTTTTACAAACATAATTTCTTTTGCTCAGCTCTAAGGAGTGAAAATTTTTCGCAATCAACCAATTTGATATAATATAGAAAAGGTGGTTGATTAAATTGATG
>CANROR010000052.1 GCA_947632275.1 uncultured Bacilli bacterium
GGAAAATTCCCCATTTTATTATAAAGGTCGAGCTATTATAAAAGATATTAATAAAAATAATAAATTTTTAACTTCAAAGGAAATGAAACAAAGATTAATAATTAATATTTTAACAACTGATCATTTAGTTATTGGCCAAAGCCTAAAAAAATATGAGCAAAAAGCTTTTCAGTTAATAATGAAAGTTATTATAGAATATTATAAATTAAAGAATCCTAATTATAAAGATATTTTGCAGTGTATGTATAAAAATATATATACAGGAGCCGAAGGAGAAATGTATTTAGGTTATAAAAAAAATTATCCTGAGAAAGAAAAATATTTAATTAATAAAATAAAGGAGTATTTAAAAGATGATTGATTTATCCAAGAATGAAAATCCGTATTTACCTAATAAACAAATTTTAAATTTTATGAAAAAAAATGTACATTTAATAGCAAAATATCCTACTTCAGATTCAGACGATGTTATAAAAACAATTACTCAACATTTTGGTATTCATCCGGATTTTTGTTGTTTAACAACGGGGACTTTAGAAGGAATGGAATTAATTTTAAAAACTTTAAATAAAAAAAGTTTGGCTTTGTTTATTCCCACATTTTGGGGAATGAAATTTTTGGCTAACAAATTGAATTATAATATTAAAGAGTATCCTTTAGATAATAATTTATATTATAATATTGAACTAATAAATGAAGTTGCTAAAAAAATAGATTTAATATATTTATGCAATCCTAATAATCCAACATTAGATCAAATATCTAAAAAAGAGTTATTAAAAATTATAAAAAATAATAAAAATTGTCATTTTATTATAGATGAAACAGTATTAGCCTTTTCGCCTAAATATAAAAATTTGTCCTTATATAACGAAGTCAATAATTATGATAATTTAAGTGTATTACTATCTTATTCAAAAATTTTAAGCATTCCCGGGTTAAGAATTGGCTTATTATTTTCTAATAAGAAGTTAGTTTCTAATATAAAGAATAATAAATTAATATATTCTACTAATACTTTAGGAGAAATATTTTTAAAAAAATTTAGTTATAAATTATTTAATATAGATAATTTAAAAACTAAAATTCAAGGAAATTTTAATTTATTAGAAAAATGGATAAATAAAAATTATTTAAAAAAAATTATAAAAAATAATGGTTCTTTTGTTTTAATTGAATTAAATGAACAGGTAAAAGCAACTAATTTATGTAAATTTTTTGAAAATAATAATATTTTGATATCTAATGCTTCAGAAGCATATCCTGAATTAACTGGAAATTTTATAAGAGTTAGTGCTGGAACAAAAAAAGATATTAAGAAATTTTGTAATAAATTTAATAGTTATTGTAAAAATATTCAAATTAATAAGTAATTATTTGAGTTTTTGATAAATATATAGTAAAATACAATTAATAAAAAACATTTATTTGGAGGTTTGAAATGAAAAGAGATATTTTTATAGGAGGGGCATGGCCGTACGCTAATTATTATTTGCATGTTGGTCATTTAGCAGCCCTTTTACCAGGCGATATTTTAGCTAAATATTATCGTCAAAATGGTGACAATGTAATTTATGTATCTGGTTCTGATTGTCATGGAACGCCAATAACCGAAAGAGCGAAAAAAGAAAACATAAATCCCGAAGAAATTGCCGGTCATTACCATCACGAATTTGCTAAAACTTTTGATGCATTAGGTTTTGAATATGATAAATATTCAGCTACAACAAGTGAGCATCATAAAAAATTAGTTCAAGAATATTTTTTAAGACTTTTAAATAATGGTTATATCTATGAAAAAGAAGAACCTCAAGATTATTGCAAACATTGTCAAACTTTTTTATCTGATCGTGAAATAGTAGGAATTTGTCCGCATTGTGGTGGCAAAAGTACCGGCGATCAATGTGAAGAATGTTTAGCTACCTTAAATAGTAACGAAGTTTTAGATAAGCATTGTAAAACCTGTGGGGAAAAAACCACAATGAAAAATAATAAGCATTTATATTTTAAATTGACAGCTTTTGAAAAAACTTTGCAAGACTTAATTAATAAAAATAAAAGTACTTGGCGAAAAAATGCTTTAGGTGAAGCCCAAAAATATATAGATATGGGTTTGGTAGATCGGGCGGCTACTAGAGAACTTAACTGGGGTGTTGAAGTTCCGGTTGCCGGTTACGAAGATAAAAGAATTTATGTTTGGATTGAAGCAGTTTTAGGCTATTTAACTGTGGGTCGCGAAGTCGCCGAAGAAAGAGGCATTGATTTTGATGCTTTTATGAATGATAATAATGAAAAATTAAGAACTTATTACGTTCATGGCAAAGATAATATTCCTTTTCATACTACTATTTATCCGGCCTTATTAGATGGTTTAAAATTATCTTATCGCTTACCTGACTATATTGTTTCTAGTGCCTATGTTAATTTAAACAATGAAAAAATGAGTAAAAGTAAAGGCAATTTAATAACGGCAAATGAATTATTAGAAATTTTTGATCGGGATACATTAAGATTTTATTTTACTTTTAATGGACCAGAAACTAGAGATACAAATTGTTCAATTGAAGAAATAATTCAATGTCATAATAAATTTTTAGTTGGAATTTTAGGTAATTTTGTTAATCGTAATTTATCATTTATTATGAAAAAATTCGCCGGGAATATTACGGAAGGAAAAATTGATGAAAAAATTCAAGAATTAACAGAAAAAGAATATAAAGTTATAGGTAGTTTAATTGAAAAAGGAGAATTGAAAAACGCTTTAAATAATTTAATGGAATATATAAGTATAGGTAATAAGTATTATGATGAACAACAACCATGGATTCAAGTAAAAAATAATATTAATGATTTTAATAATACGACATATACTTGTGTCTATATGATGGCTAATATTGCTAATTTAATTGCTCCTTTTATGCCTGATACTTCGAAAAAAATAAAAGAAATTTTAAAGACTAATCAAAAACGTTGGTGTGAAGAAAATATTCATGGTGATATAAAACTTGATACTGTTCCTTTATTATTTGAACGAATTGATGATAAAAAAAAAGTTAACGAATTAGCAGAAAGTGGTAGTAAAAAAAGATAAAAATAATTTAATGAAAATTATTTAAATACTTGAACAGGAAGAAAAAATGATAAAATATTAATATAAAAGTTTTGATTAGGACTTGATTATATTTTTAATTTATTAAAGAGAGATTATGGTTGGTGCGAATAATCATAAATAAAATATAATTACTACCTATGAACTGGACTCGAAAGAGAATCCCGGCTTGGCCGTTATTTAAATTAAGAAAAAATAAGGATGGTACCGCATTATTTGCTCCTGCAAGTAATGTGGTTTTTGTTTTTTAGGAGAAAAATTATGATAAATATTAAAGAAAATGAAAGATTAAGCATTTTAAATCACTCTTGTGCTCATTTATTAGCTCAAGCCGTAAAGCATTTATATCCAGATGCTTTATTTTGGGTAGGACCCGTTATTGAAGAAGGATTTTATTATGATATAGATCTAGGTGATACCGTAATTAAAGAAGAAGATTTAGAACAGATTGAAAAGGAAATGAAAAAAATATCTAAAGATGGTAAAAGGATTATAGGAAAAGAAATTACCAAAAACGAAGCTTTAGATATGTTTAAAAATGATAAATATAAAATTGATTTAATAAATAACATGGATGAAGATAACATTATTAGTTGTTATACGCAAGGGGACTTCACCGATCTTTGTCGGGGGCCTCATGTAGAAACCGTTAAAGAAATAAAATATTTTAAATTGCTTAAAGTATCAGGGGCTTATTGGAAAGGTGATTCCCATAATAAAATGTTACAAAGAATCTATGGAATTTGTTTTGAAACGGAAGAAGATCTAAAAAATCATTTAGAATTTTTAGAAGAAGCCAAAAAAAGAGATCATAAAAAATTAGGCAAAGAACTAGATATCTTTTTAATGAGTGAATATGGTCCTGGTTTTCCTTTCTTTTTAAATAATGGGATGATTATAAGAAATGAACTAGAAAATTTTTGGTATCAAGAACATACCAAAGAAGGTTATGAATTTATTAAAACGCCAATAATGTTAAATAAAGAACTATGGGAACTTTCAGGTCATTGGTTTAATTATCGGGAAAATATGTATACCAGTGATATTGATGAAAAAACGTATGCGATAAAGCCAATGAATTGTCCCGGCGGAATGTTAGTTTATAAAAATTCTTTACATTCTTATAAAGATTTACCTTTAAGGATTGGGGAATTAGGTCAAGTTCATCGGCATGAAGCCAGTGGCGCTTTAAATGGTTTATTTAGAGTTCGGACCTTTACTCAAGATGATGCTCATATCTTTATGCGCGAAGATCAAATTGAAGAAGAAGTCGTAAGATTAATTAATTTTATTGATCGCGTATATGCCATATTTGGTTTAACTTATGATATTGAATTATCAACGAGACCCGAAGAAAAATATATTGGTGATATAAATATATGGAATAAATCGGAAAAAGCGTTAGAAGATGCTTGTCATAAAGCTGGTCATGATTGCAAAATTAATCCGGGCGATGGGGCTTTCTATGGTCCAAAGTTAGATTTCCATATTAAAGACTCTTTAGGAAGAGTTTGGCAATGTGGAACTATTCAACTCGATATGAATTTGCCTGAAAGATTTGATTTAACATATGTTGATAGTGATGGCTCAAAAAAACGACCAGTTATGCTTCATCGCGTTATCTTTGGCTCAATCGAAAGATTTATTGGTATTTTAATTGAACATTATGCGGGAGTATTTCCTTTATGGCTAGCTCCAGTTCAAGTTAATATTGTTCCAGTAAGTAACGAACATCATTTAGAATATGCCAAAGAAATCTTAGCTAAATTAAAAGAAAAAAATATTAGGGCAAAATTGGATGACCGCAATGAAAAATTGGGTTATCGAATTAGAGAATCGCAAACGAAAAAAATTCCAATTACGATTCTAATTGGTGATAAAGAAATGGAAAGTGGTGTTCTACCAATAAGATTGTATGGAAATAATGAACCTTTGAATATGACAATAGATGATTTATTAGTAAAAATTGATCAAACCATTAAAGATAAAGAAAAAAATATTGGTTAAGGGCTTAAGTAATAGCAAAGTAGGTTATATTTAACTTAAACTTTGCTTTTTTATTCGAAAAAATTAAAAAATTTAGTTAAATTATAGTATAATATATATTAGTTTAATTGTTTTAATAAAACGGAGGAGTAATATGGATAATTTTTTAAGTATTGAAAAAAAATGGCAAGAATATTGGGAAAAGAATAATATTTTTGAAGCGCAAAATGGCTCTTCTAAAGAACCATATTATATTTTAGTAGAATTTCCTTATCCCAGTGGGGAAGGTTTGCATGTAGGGCATGTTAGAAGTTATACGGCTCAAGATGCTTTAGCCCGGATGAAAAGAATGCAAGGATATAATGTTTTATATCCGATGGGTTGGGATGCTTTTGGCGCTCCAGCCGAACAATTTGCCATAAAGAATCATGTGCATCCCAAAGAAGCAGTTAAAAGAAATATTGCAACATTTAAAAAACAAATGCAAGCTTTAGGTTTTTCTTTTGACTGGAAAAGAGAGTTTGCCACTACAGATCCGGAATATTATAAATGGACTCAATGGCAATTTTTGCAATTTTATAAACATGGAATGGCTTATAAAGATACCGTACCCGTTAATTGGTGTAATACTTGTAAAACAGTTTTATCAAATGAAGATGCGGCTGGTGGAGTATGTGAAAGATGTGGTAGCCAAGTTGTCCAAAAAGAAAAATCCCAATGGATGCTTCGCATGAGTGATTATGCGGAAGATTTACTTAAAGGGTTAGATGATACTAATTTTGCGGAAAAAGTAAAATTAGGCCAAATTAATTGGATTGGTAAATCCGTTGGGGCTCATGTCGTATTTAAAGTTGCGGATACTGATCAAGAATTTACGGTATTTACGACGCGTTGTGATACTTTATTTGGGGCTACTTATTGTGTTTTAGCTCCTGAACATAAATTAGTTTCGGCAATAACTTCGGCTGATAAAAAACAAGAAGTTGAAGAATATAAACAAAAATGTGCTTTAAAAAATGAATTAGAAAGAACCGAACTTAATAAAGATAAGACGGGAGTTTTTATTGGGGCTTATGCTATTAATCCGGTTAATAATCAAAAAATTCCGATTTATATCAGTGATTATGTTTTAGCTTCTTACGGAACAGGAGCGATTATGGCGGTTCCCGCCCATGATGAAAGAGATTACGAATTTGCTAAAAAATTTAATATTCCGATTATTCCCGTTTTAGAAGGCGACGATATTGAAAAAGAAGCTTATACGGAAGATGGCATTCATATTAATTCTGAATTTTTAAATGGTTTAGGTAAAGAAGAAGCCATTGAAAAAATGCTTGCTTGGTTAGAAGAACATCAATGTGGGGAAAGAAAAGTTAATTATAAAATGCGGGATTGGATTTTTTCTCGCCAAAGATTCTGGGGCGAACCAATTCCAATGATTAATTGTCCTAAATGTGGTTGGGTACCAATGAAGGAAGAAGATTTACCGCTTCTTTTACCAGATGTTGCTGAATATGAACCAACTGATAATGGCGAAAGCCCTTTAGCCAAAATTACGGATTGGGTTAATACAACTTGTCCAAAATGTGGGGCGAAAGCCAAAAGAGAAACGGATACTATGCCAAACTGGGCTGGTTCAAGTTGGTATTTCTTAAGATTCATGGATGCTCATAATGATTATGAATTTGCCTCAATGGAAGCCATGAAATATTGGCAAAAAGTAAATTGGTACAACGGCGGCATGGAACATACAGCTAGACACTTATTATATGCACGTTTCTGGGTCCAATTTTTATATAATATTGGTTTAGTTCCTAATAAAGAAATGATTTGGACGCGCGTTAGTCATGGGATGGTTTTAGGTTCTAACAATGAAAAAATGAGTAAAAGTAAGGGTAATGTTATTAATCCCGACGATATTATTAAAGAATATGGCGCCGATGTTTTAAGAATTTACGAAATGTTCATGGGTGATTATGAACAAGATGCCCCATGGAGCACGGATTCTTTAAGAGGCTGCAAAAGATTTGTTGATAAAGTTATTCGTTTAAAAGAAAAAGTTAAGAATGAAGAAGCCTATTCTCAAGATTTAGAAAGTATTATTCATAAAACTATTAAAAAGGTCGAAAATGATTTGCAAACTATGCGTTATAATACGGCAGTTTCTTCATTAATGATTTTAGTAAATAGTATGGAAGAAGCAAAAGAAATAACGAAAGGTGATTACCATTTATTATTAACTTTACTTAATCCAATTGCCCCTCATATCACCGAAGAATTAAATGAAGAGTTAGGTTATGAACCAATTTGTTTAAGTTCTTGGCCAGCCTATGATGAAGCTAAAACCATTGATAATGAAATAACGATTGGAGTGCAAGTAAATGGTAAATTAAGAGGTGATATTACCATTACTAAGGATATGAGTAAAGAAGATATTTTAGCCAAAGCTTTAAATCATGAAAATATCTTAAAATATACGCAAGATAAAGAAATAGTAAAAACTATTGTCGTACCTCAAAAGATAGTTAATATAGTAGTTAAATAATTAAAAGGTTGAATTAAAAAAAGTTCAATCTTTTTTAAAACCAAAATATCCTATTTATAGTATAATATAAGTGGTGAAGCAGGATGAAACAAAATAAAGAAATAATCTTTTATTCTCTTTTAGTTTTTTTAGGAATTATAGCAATTGGTTTAATTATTTATACGGATAATAATACTAATAACGCTTTAAGTAATTCAGTTAATGAAAATACTCCTAATACCGAAAAGCTTGAGGAAAATAATGAAGTAATTGAAAATGAAAAAACCGAAGAAAATAAAGAATCAAATATAACTGAAACTGAAAAATTGGAAACAAGTACCACTACTAATGTTACGAGTCAAAACAAAGAAACTAATAAACAAGTTAATAATTCTAATTCTGCAAATACAGAAAAGAAAGATACTAATTCTACGCAAGAATTAAGTACTAAAGATACCACGGTTATCACGGAACTTAATAATATTGAGACAAGTACCGATAAATTATTAACGGAAGGTAATGACAAAAGTGTTTTAGATAAAGCCAAAGGGGTATTTATTACGTTAGTTGATTTTTGTTTTTATGATGGGGAAATTAAAGGGGTTACTTTTAATGAACTTACGGAAGCGGGTAAAGAAAAAGTTTTAAAAATTGTTAATTCCATTGATCAAAAAATTGAAAATAAATTTCCCGGTTATAAAGAAAAAATAAGTACTAAAACTAAATCGGCTTTCAATAAAGCTAGTGAATTAATTAAAAAAGGTGCCAATAATGTTAAAGATTTTGCCCAAGATAAATTAGGGGAAGAAAATTATAATTCCATAATTGAAGAAAAAGATGAATTAGTAAAATATACTAAAAATGCTTGGAACATTGTCAAAAATGTAAGTTCTAATCTTTGGAGTAAAACTACAAGTAAATTAAAAGATTGGTATGAGAAATTTCGCGAAGAAAATGAATAGAGCAAGTAATTTGCTTTTTTCTTGCCAAAAATATGTCAACTAAAAGTAAACTAATACTAAAAATTTTTCAAAACCCTAGTTTTTTTTTTTTTTTTTTGATATTA
>CANROR010000053.1 GCA_947632275.1 uncultured Bacilli bacterium
TTAGGTTGTAATCCTTCAAAGGTATAACTCGGTTCTGTTGTTTCGTGAAATCTTACAGTTTCGGCGCTCATTAAGGCTATTCTATTTGTTACTTGTTCTTTAGTTTTTTCAATACCATAGTAATATTTAACTACATTTTCTGTTCCTTGATCAATTGTTGGGATAAATTCAATCGTATTATACGTCTTATCTACATCACTTGTTTTTACTTCTGGTAATTCATAACTTGGCATATCTTTTGTTGTTATATATACTTTTCCACTTAAACTCTTTCCAGCATTATTCTTTTGATTTACATCTTTAAAATTGACTAAGGTTACTTTTACTTGCCATTTTTGTTCTTCTTGAGGATTAGCTTTAATATCATAATCACTGGTTATTAAAAAAGTTTCATTTTTCTTTTTTGTTATATCATAACCACCTTCAACCTTTTTTAAGCCAACGATATTTTCTACTGGTTTGTTATTTGGGTCTATTACTTCTAGAATTATCTCTGGTCTTTCTTCTTCCGTCGTATAATCAAATTCATTTTCTTCGATTACCAAGAATAAATTATAATTAGCTTCGGCTTTATTCGTTTCATCATTGGCTAGTAAATGAGCACTTAATTCTACTCCATCACCTAAGTTTTTACTATCTGGACCAAAGTTATCTTGACTAGCAATTATAACAATATCACTATAATCTTTTATTCCATCACTATTATGTTCATCGACTTTAGTATCATCGGTTACATTGATATCTCTTAAACTAAAGGTTAGGTTATCAACAGTTCCCGTTTTTACTATGGCAGAAGTCGAAGTTCCATCACCAATTTGAGATTGGAAGTATGCATATGATGCTCCAATTAATAAAAAGGCAATAAAAACTATTTCAATTAAATTAGCAATAATTTTTTTCTTGCTTTTCATTACTTATGCTCCTTCTCACTATGACTCTATAATATAATTATAGCTCTATTACGATATTAAAACAATAATATTTTTTATTTTTTTTACCAGATTTTAAGGAGTTTTAAACCTAAAAAAAGTTTTAAAAACTTTCTTATAAGATAAAAAAAGTCAACAATTTGTTGACTTAATTATCCATTTTTTTCATCATTTTATTTGCTTCATTGGCTGCATTGTTTAATAGCTTATCAATTTTATTTTGTTTTTGTTTATCCATCATTATGTAAGCCATCATGCCCATTGCGCCAACGGCTGCCATACCAGCCATTACTTCTAAAGTTTTTTTCATGAAATCCACCTCTAAAAATAGTATGGATTAAAAACCGCTAATTATACTTCATAAACATGAATTATTTTTTCTTTTAAGCTAGTTTTCCGATTATTCGCAAAATTATTTTGAACAGCTTGGGCAAAGGAACGAGCTTCACCGACAATGGTTAAACTTTTTTTAGCCCGCGATACCCCCGTATAAATTAATTTATTATAAAGCATTTTATAATAAGACCGACAAACAGGTAAAATAACATGATCAAACTCAGAACCTTGACTTTTATGAATGGTAATCGCATAAGCATGTTTAATTTGTTTTAAATCTTTTTTTTCATAAATCACATTATTGCCATCAAAATTAATGGTTATTTTATTACCTAATATTCTTTCGATATAACCAATATCGCCATTAAAAACATTATGTTCTAAGTCATTAACTAATTGTAAAACTTTATCATTTTCCCGATAGACAACATCACCATAGACAATTTCCG
This sequence comes from uncultured Bacilli bacterium, assembly GCA_947632275.1. GTDB lineage: Bacteria > Bacillota_I > Bacilli_A > RF39 > UBA660 > Onthocola_B. Next base: position 1,715 of record CANROR010000053.1, read on the forward strand.
CTTTACTTCTTTTGGCAGGATTATAAATATTTTGTAAAATAATATTTAAATTATCTATCCCATTTTCCCCTTTATACATAGGAACTAAAACTTGCATATTTTTCTCGGTAATTCCTTTTTCTTGCGAAAAATGAATTATTTGTTCAATCATGTTTTTAATTTTACTAGCCTCAACTTGGAAAAAAGAATAATCGTCTTTTTTCGTTAAAAAATCTTCACTTAAATCAACATTTTTAATTTCTTTGGCTAAATAAGGAATATAAGAATTATTACTTTGGCGATAAATTTCATTTAAAGGTGCATAATTAAATAAATCGGTACTAATTAAATCATTTAAAACTAAACCGGCCCCGACACTCGGAAGTTGAAAAGTATCACCTACTAATATAAGTTTAACATTTAAATTAATGCCTTTAAGTAAAGCCGAAAATAAACAAGCATCTATCATCGAAACTTCATCGACAATAATTAACTCTTGACTAGTTTTATTTTCTTCATTATAGAAAAAATCATTCCGGTCTTTATTCCATTTTAAATAACGGTGAATCGTATAAGCTGGTAAATGGGTAGATGTAGCCATTTTCTTGGCGGCCCTACCGGTCGGTGCTAAAAGGGCAATTTTTTCTAAAACACTGATGGGCTCTAAATGATATTCTTCAATATATAATTTTACAATTGCATTAATAATCGTCGTTTTCCCAGTGCCGGGTCCCCCTGAGATAATGGTAATATTATTATTTAACGCACTTTTAATCGCATTTTTTTGATCCATATTATAAGAAATTTTATTTTGATTTTCGAGATTTGTAATCCGTTCATCTAAATCTTTAATTTTGGTAATTGGCATTTGGTCAATTATCCTAAGCGTTCTAGCAATACTTGCTTCCGCTTCATAATATTTAGCTAAAAAATATCTTTTATCTTCAATATAAACTTTTTTAACAGAAGCTAGTTCATTTAATTTTTCCAGCATATCTTCTTCCCTTAAAAAAATATTATATTCGCGTTGTAAAACCATATTTATTTCTTCTAAAAAAGAATATGTATCGCCCAGATTCGTGGCTAAAATTTCTAAACTTTGTAAAATACAAGCCTTAGTTCGCACATCGGTTTCCCCGAAATTAGTTAAATAAATACTATCTAATCTTTTAAAATCAATTAATTCTTTAATATCATAAAAATCATCGCCACAAATGCCATCAATATTATCTTTAAAGCGATTATAAATTCGCGAACATTCTTCGATGGAAAAACCTAAATTTTGGAGTTTAATAATGGCATCACTACTTTTATCAAAGTTAACAATTGAATTATAAATTTTCTCGGCTTTTGTTTCGTTCATACCTTCTACTAAAAGTAAATTATTTTTATTTTCTTTAATTTTAGCTAACGTATCTTCACCAAATAAATCGACGATTTTTTTAGCCGTTTTTTCTCCACAGGATTTAACAAAATTGCTAGCTAGAAATTCAATAATAGCTTCTTTAGTCGTCGGTTTATCAATTTCAAACCGTTCAAAACAATATTGATTACCATATTTTTCATTATGCCGATATTCGCCATATAAAATGATCCCTAAATCAATTCGAACTTCGGTTAGATTGCCGGTTACCGTTATCGTTTTATTAATTTGTTTTTCTAAAGCTTCATCATCAGTTTCTTTTAAGCGAAAAAGAGCTACCACGTAGCCATTATCTTCATTATAAAAAATTGTATTTTTGATTTTACCTTTGATATAACTCATAGTATCCTCTTATAAATTTGGCCAATTTCTAATTTTTCATCTAATTTAACTTCTAAATAATTACTTGTATGGCCATAGCTTTGACCATCTTGCACTTTTTCGACTAAAACATCAACTTCGTGGCCTTTAAATTGTTCAAAGTATGCTTTTTCTAATTGTTCCGATAAAGCTAATAATTTTTTTACTCTTTCTTTTTTCTCCTTATCCGGAATTTGATTCGGCATAGATGCGGCTTTTGTTCCTTCTCTTGGCGAATACGGAAAAACATGAATTTTACTAAAGGCTAATTTTTGACAGTTTTCTAAAGTTTCGGCAAAATTTTCGGTTGTTTCGCCAGGAAAGCCAACAATAACATCAGTAGTTAAACTAATATTAGGTCTAATTTTTCTTATTTCATCTACTTTATTAAAGAAATAAGCTAAATCATATTTGCGATTCATTGCCTTTAAAATGGGATTACTGCCAGCTTGTAAAGGAATATGTAAGTGATCAACTAACTTCGGACAAGTTTTTAATACGTTTAAAAATTTATCATTTAATTCGGTAATTTCAATACTAGAAATTCTGATTCTTTGTAAATCGGGAATTTTAGCCAAATCTAAAATTAAATCACTTAAATCATGATTACTATTTTCATAATGCCCCGTATGAATGCCCGTTAAAACAATTTCGTGATGATCCTTGGCTAAACATTTAGCTTCCTCTAAAATTAAATTATAATCTTTACTTCTAACACTCCCGCGAACAAAAGGAATGACGCAATAAGTACAAAAATTATCACAACCATCTTCAATTTTAATAAAAGCCCTAGCATGATCATAACGATTAATAAACATATTTTCAAAAACGATATCTCGTTTAGGATCAACGGCAAATAAAGATTGATGATTAGCTAAAAAATCTAAAATATATTCGGCAATTTGGGATTTTCCTTTATTTCCTAATAATAAATCAATTTTTAAATTTTGATAAACTTCGGGATTATTTTGCACCGAACAACCAACCACAACACTAATTTTATCCGGATATTTTTTTTGCATCCGCCGAATAAACTTTAAACATTTTTGATCCGCGGTATTGGTAACCGTACAAGTATTAATGATAAAAATGTCGGCATTAGCAAAATTCGGAGTATACAAAAAATTATGCCGAAGCATATTTTCTTTAATCATATTTGATTCATATTGATTAACTTTACAACCAAATGTATATATTGTAAATTTCATTGAGTCCCCCATTTAAAATTAATTTAATTCTTTTTGTAATTGCTTTAAAGCATTTAAAAAGGCTTCTTCTTTGGCAAAACTAATTGCTCGACCCGCGAAACTGGGTTTTTCGGCAGTTTCTTTATCACTAACCAAGTTATCCATATCAAATTTTTTTACAGATAAGTCATCTAAATATTCTTCTTTTTCATAATTAATTTCGTAATTATGATCTTGTTTCAATAATTCATCATAACTGATAATTGCCTTTTCTTCTTGATCTTTTTCATATTGCGTAAAATCAATATTATCATGTTCTTCTACCGCATTATTTTGCAAAGCTTTATTAATTTCTTCAACGATTTTCATTTCTTGCGTTGGTTCTTTCTTTGCTTCTTTTTTATGAGTGAATACTTCATCATTAATTTTAATAAAATAAACTAAAGTAATGATTAAAATCATTAAAATTAAAACTGCAAAAAAGAAAACATAATCAATAAAGGTTAAGGTTTTTAAAAAATCCAATATATCACTAAATAATCGCATATCTACCACCACATTAATATTTTAACATTAGATTGACAGATAATTAACATTAAAATACTATATTTACATTTATTTGTGTAAATATAGTATTCTATTATAACGGGAAAATTATGATATGTCCATCAAAATATACGGATTTTCTTTAGTGCCATCCCCATTTGCCGAAATATTTTTAATAATATTTATAACAGGTCTCACACCTAAAGTATTAGTACTAGCACTATCATAGGCAATGGCCCCATTAGTTTTAACAATATACGGATAATAACTCGTATTTTTCATTACCGCCGAAGTCATTGTATAATAATTATCTTTTATTTCCGGATTATATAAATAATAAGCCGTATTTTCGGTCTCACTAGCGCCCGCTAAAACCACTTCATCGGCGGTAAGTAGACCAATATTACTAGATATTTTAGTCCCTAAACACATATTATTCGGAATAAAATTTTTACTAATTCGTAAATAAGCCGCATAAGAACCATCATCGTCTTTTAATAAATCATTACAAAAATAATGCACGGCAATTACTTCACTATATTTATTTAAACTATTGTTATAAAAAGAATTTAAAGCTTGCGAAATATTCGAATTATTATATTCACTACTTTCACCATAGGAATATTTATCGGCTAAAAGACTATCTAACACTAATTTAACCGAACCATCACTATTAATTCCTACGATTCGCCAAGTTAAATCGGCAAAGGAAACATAATTATTTACAATATTTCCCCGAAAATAATAACTTGTTCCTTCATCATTTTTAACTTTAATTAAACCTTCATTTTCAACTGCGGAAGTATTAAATTTTGTAGTAGGATTTTTCTTAATATTACTATTGTCAATAATAATATCGCCAAAAGTAGCATTATTCTTTGATCCTAAAGCTACCATTAATTCACCTGAATATTCTGTTCGCTTTTTCGGTTTTATTTCTAATTTATAAGTTTTAGTCGTATTTCCTTCAATTAATAATTGGTTCGAAACAATTGATGAAGCTAATTTATTATCTATTTCTAAAGTGCCATCGACTTCTTTTAATTCATAAGTAGTATCATCAGCATTAATATTAGCTAATTTGATATAAAATGAGGCTTCTTCACTTCCATTATTTGTAACCGAAAAATTTAAAGTTAAATCTTTTTTACTTTTAAATTTATTCCCATCTAAATAATTGATAGTCAAATCCCCATCAACAACTACAACCGCTTCTTTATAAAAATTTTCTTTGTATACTTTATAGGAAACAATTAAAGTTGCACAGGTAACAATTAAAAGAAAAATTAACATTAAACCAGATTTATATCTAAAACGCACTTTTACATCATTCCTTACATCTTAATTAAAGTATAACAAAAGCCTTATTTTTTTGTCAAATATTTCTCGCTCTTTTTATTCATTTATTAAAGTTGGATAACCATCACTACCTAAAATCCATTTGCTTAAGGTGTAATTTTTTAGAGACTCATCAATTTGGTCTAAAGTTAATTGTGCTCCTGTTGCTGCATTTTTAATAGCTTTATTATCTGGAATATTACTATTTAATTCATCAATAAATTCTTTACTTCGCATATAATCATTTTCTTTAGCAATTGTTTTTACTCCCGTATTATTACCGCCGACAACATCATTATTTAAATGATACATATTAAATAAATTATCAGGATTATTTACATAAGAATTATAAATATTATAAGCATTTGGCCCTTCAACCTTACCTAAATTATAAACATTGGCAATTGTAGTCAAAATTTGAGAATTATTATTTCCATATAACAAACCTGTAGCATTATTTGGACTTTTTACATTTCCTAAATTATAACTATTTAAAATTATAGATGATACATTATATTTTTGATAAACTCTAGTAGCTCCAATTACCCCTGCAAAATTAGCCTCCGTTAGATTAGTATCATGATAAATATATTCAATATTACCAATGTTATAACTATTCAAAATTATAACTTTGCTATTAGCAAAATTTACACCTACTAAACCACCAACATCAAACCAAGATTGAGTTGGTTGAGGAATTTTAATTAATATATTTCCCTGATTATAGACATTATAGAAAATCAAATTATTAGTATTGTTATATCCTACTACGCCAGATACTTCTAAACTAGACGTTTCCGCAGTTATATTACCTAAATTATAAAAATTTTCGACTATAATTGTTGGTGGATTATCAAGATTTCCGCTATTAACATAACCTAATAGTCCCCCGAGAAGTAATTGTTGATTATTATTTGAGGAAACATTAATATTACCCTGGTTAAAACAATTATCTTTGATAATAATATTTGATTTATTATTTACAATACGTCCAATCAATCCGCCATAAACATGCCAAGTGGTTGCATCAGTAATTGTCGCAATTTTATCTGCTAAATTATAACTTTTTATTATTTCTACAACGCCAGCATTAATACTTCCTATTAGGCCACCAACTTCTGTCCCGCCTTTTAATATACCCGTTTCTTTATTATAAGAGTTTTCTATTTTACCTGGATTTTGATTACCCATAAAACCGATTAAACCGCCAACTGATCCAACATCAAAATTTAGTTCAGAGGAATCCTTTTTCACTAATGTTATTTCTCCTGAATTATAGGAGTTACTTATTTCATTTCCATTTCTAATCGCACCCATAAGTCCACCAATAAGGGAAGTACCATAAATTTTACCTTCATTATGACTGTTATTAATTATTGTTTCTGTTCCTTGAACGGAACCATCATCTACTCCTACTATACCACCAACAATATCGGCTTCAATGCGACCATAATTTATAAAATTATCAATTGTCATAGGACCATTATGATAGGATGTCAATCCTCCAGCATTACCCTTTAAACCTTTTATCGTTCCTTTATTACTACAATTTTTAACAGTATATCCTCCGGAATGACCAACAAGTCCACCTGTTGAAACACTACCATTATTAGTAACATTTACTTCATTATGACAATTTTCAATTACACTGGTTCCCCATACTTGGCCGACAATACCGCCAACCATGGCACTTTCATTAGCTGATTGAACTTCGCCACTTACTGTTAAATTACTTAAATTTCCTACGGGATTAATATTCCCAAATAATCCTACTATTAAATAATCAGTATTATTTATAAATAAATTATCAATTCGATGATTTCCTCCATCAAAGTTACCGCGAAAAGGATTAGTAAATACGTTTCCTATAGGTTTAAACCCACTTCCAGTTGTTAGTTCTTTAATTAAAGGCTCATCTCCATTTATCCCATTTATATCTTT
>CANROR010000054.1 GCA_947632275.1 uncultured Bacilli bacterium
AGCTTTCGTTGTTGTTATTTTTTCACATTGTTTACTTTCGTTATTATATGTAAAACCTTCAGTTTGACAAGTATTTGTTACTTCTTTCGTATCTGTTATTGTACATTTAGAACCATTTAATTTTCCTTTTTCACAAGTATAGGTTGTTTTAGTTTTACTGGTTTTATAACATTTGCCATCTACTTCTTTGGTGCCACTTGGACAAACTAATCTTCCTTTAGCTTCCGCGGTAGTTTCATAGCAACCTTCAGTTGGACCATCTGTACAAATTCTAATCACACAAGTATAACCTTCAACTCTTAAAGCTTGATAATACCAACCATTACTTTCTTGATGTTGCGTATAACTTTCTACACAATAATTTTCTAGTTGTTTTTCTACTGCTGTCTTACTTAGACAAATACTACCACTTAAAGTATAACCATCGCTACAACTTTTGGTAGCTTTGGCTTTAGCAGTCGTTGTTTTAACACATTTACCATCTGTTAATTTATAATCTTTATCACATGTTGGCGTTACTTCTTCTGTTTCGACAACTTCACAATTTTCACCATTTAAGGTTCCGGTTTCACAATAATATTCTTTTTGAGCTTCCTTACTTTCACTGGCCGTTTCATTGCCGCAACCGGTTATGCTTAAAACAAGCATACTACTTAATAAAATGCTTAAAAATTTTTTCATAAACTTTTCTCACTTTCTAAATTTATTTTTCTAAAGCTTTCGTTGTTGTTATTTTTTCACATTGTTTACTTTCGTTATTATATGTAAAACCTTCAGTTTGACAAGTATTAGTTACTTCTTTGGTATCTGTGATTGTACACTTAGAACCATTTAATTTTCCTTTTTCACAAGAATATGTTGTTTTGACTTTACTTGTCTTATAACATTTGCCATCTACTTCTTTGGTGCCACTTGGACAACCTAATTCATAAATAGGTTCAACATAATCTTCGTAACAATCTTTACCATCAGCGGTTTTACAAATTTGAACAATACATTTATGATCTTCCGCGCGAACTGAACGATAATAATAATTTCGTTCCGCATCATAACTAAATTCTTTATTAATGCCACCACGACATGCAGGAATTAAATCACGATCGGTTCCGGTTTTACTTAAACAACTACCATTTTTAAGCTCATAACCATCGCTACAAGTTTTAGTAGCTTTGGCTTTAGCTGTCGTTGTTTTAACGCATTTACCATCCGTTAGTTTATAATCTTTATCACATGTTGGCGTTACTTCTTCTGCTTCGACAACTTCACAATTTTCACCATTTAAGGTTCCGGTTTCACAATAATATTCTTTTGGTTTTTCTTCATTTTCTTTGGCTACCTCATTACCACAACCGGTTACGCTTAAAACTAGCATACAACTTAATAAAATACTTAAAACTTTTTTCAAAAAACTCACTCCTTCATTACCATTTATTATATTTTATAACGTTAAAATATGTCAATTGTAAATATTTACGACACTAAATAAATATTAAAGTTAAAATTTAAGCTTGTTATAAATCGTACAAAATTGGCAAAAAATATAAAAAAGTATTATGTAGAGTACAAAATTAATTTTTCAAAAATACTAATTCGCTTTCTAAATGGCAACGCGATTATCCAAAACTTACCCTATTCATGTTTAAAAGGATTAATAATTTTAAATTTAGGATAAGCATTTTTAATATGGCGATAAAGAATGGTATTTTTTTCTAACCAAGCATCGACTTTTTTCCGAATAAGTTCGGTATTATCAACGCGATGTTTTTTAATTTCATCTTTAATTTTATACATAATATTAAAGGAAATGGCGTTATCAACTAAATAAATTACCAGTAATATTAAAGCTAAAATAATTCGCATAGATGCCGGAATCATTAAGACTAATTTTAAAAAGAAAGGATTAACAAAATAAATAATGGTTGTACCAAGGATACCAAAAGGTAACATCGTTTCTAAACAAATTCGCCCATTGATATTAAATTTCCGATGCGAATAATCCCACCATCTAGCTTTAAATAATTTTTCCATAAAGTACGAAGTAAAATATTCTAAAACCGAACATATCAAGATGGATTTTAGAAATACGCCTAAAAAATCATGAGTGTTATTGCCAATTAAAAAGATAATACCTAAAACCCCATAACCATAAATAGGACAAATAGGCCCAATTAGAAAGCCGCGGTTAACAAATCTTTTTAATTCTACTAGCTTACATGTTACTTCTAGTAACCAACCTAAAAATGCATATATAATAAATAAAAGAAAATACACTGCCAATTGTTCCATTTTCTACCTCAAAAATATTATAGCACCTTATGCTATTGAATAAAAATACTATTTTTAATGAAAAAATGAAATTTTTTCATAATAATATCACAATTTTATATTATAATTGTTGTGTATACATTTAGAAAAGTTAAAAGGCAGGCGATACTCCATGTTAGAAATTAAAAATATCAAAAAAGAATATAGTACGGATGGCTTTACTCAAAAAGCTTTAGATGGCGTCAGTGTTAATTTTCGCAAGTGTGAATTTGCCAGTATCTTAGGGCCTTCGGGCAGTGGGAAAACAACTTTTTTAAATATTATTGGCGGTCTTGATCATTATGATTCGGGAGACCTTATTATTAACGAATTAAGTACCAAGAAATTTAAGGATGCTGATTGGGATAGTTATCGTAATCATCGCATTGGTTTTGTTTTTCAAAGTTATAATTTAATTTCGCATCAAACGGTTTTAGCCAATGTTAAACTTGCCTTAACTTTGTCAGGAATTTCTAAAAAGGAAGCAACCGAAAGAGCCAAAGCGGCTTTAAAACAAGTAGGCCTTGAACAACATATGAATAAACGACCTAATCAACTTTCGGGTGGTCAAATGCAAAGAGTGGCTATTGCCCGAGCTTTAGTTAATAATCCCGAAATCATTTTAGCCGATGAACCCACAGGGGCCTTAGATAGTGAAACTAGTATTCAAATAATGAAAATTTTAAAAAATATTTCTAAAGAAAAATTAGTTATCATGGTTACCCATAATCCCGATTTAGCGCAAGAATATTCGACGCGGATTATTAACTTAAAAGATGGTAAAATTACTTCGGATTCCAATCCCTATGATGGCAAAATTGATACTAGTGAAGATCAAGAGTTAAATAAAAAAAATAAACATAAAACGAAATTAAAATTTTTAACCGCTTTAAGTTTATCCTTTAACAATTTAATGACGAAAAAAGCGCGAACGATTTTAGTAGCGCTTGCCGGTTCGATTGGGATCATTGGTATCGCTTTAATTATGTCAGTTTCGACCGGTTTTCAAAATTATGTTGATTCTATCCAAGAAGAAACCTTAACTAGTTATCCTTTAAGTATTTTTCAAGAATCCGGCGATTTAACAAGTCTTCTTCTATCCATGCAATCGGAAGGTAATAATGAAGAAACTGGGAAAATAGTCGAACAACAAAATATTACCAATATGTTATCAAGTATCAGTACCAATGATTTAAAAAGTTTTAAAAAATATTTAGAACAAAATTATAGGGAAGTGCAAAATGATATCACTAATATTAAATATGCGTACAGTGTTGCTCCAAATATCTACACTGTTGATGTAACTAACAATATTGTAAAACTTAATCCTAGTTCTTTACTTACTAATATGATGGGTTCTAGTACCATGTTATCCGCTTCTTCTTTTTCTTCTGTTTATTCGGAAATGGTCGATAATACTAAAGACATTGAAGAACAATATCAAGTTCTTGCCGGCCGTTATCCTAAGAATTATGATGAAGCCATTATTGTTTTATCGAGTAAAAATGAAATTTCGGATTTATTAGTTTATTCTTTGGGTCTAAGAGATAATGCCGAACTTACGGAAATGATTACTAATATTATGAATGGTAAAGGCACTGACATCAACCATGAACCTTTAACTTTTACTTATGATGATTTAATGAATATTGACCTAAGAGTAATAATGCCAACCGATTTATATAAATATAATGCCAAATATGATATTTATGAAGATATGAGTGCTAATAAAGATGCCTTACAAAAAGTTTATGATAAAGCGATCAAATTAAAAATCGTTGGTATTATTTCGCCGAAAGAAGGGAGTATGGCCTCTCTTGCCTTAAATCCCGGCATTAACTATACTTCGGCTTTAACCAAACATATTATTGACTATGCTAAAGAGCAAGAAATTGTCAAAAAACAAATAGCTAATGAAGATGTAGATATTTTCTCGGGCAAAGAATTCACTGATAAAAATAATAATTTTGATTTTGATTTACAAGATTTAATTGAAATAGATAAAGAAAAGTTACAAAGTGCCTTTAATATAAATATTGATTCAAAAACAATGCAAAAACAAACCGAAAGTTCAATGCAAGAAATTGCGAAAGCTATTACGACTGATGTAAGTCCGGCCCAACAATTACTACTTACCAATTTAAATGAATTTACCAGTGGCATTTTTACCTCTATTAATGGCGAATTTAGTTTAAATGATATTGATACGATAGTTAATAATTATTTAAATAGTGTTGATGCTAAACTGGTCGATATGGAAAAAAATTATGTTATCCCGAAAGACACTTTTAAAACAACTTATGCCGGTTTATTAAAAACTTTACTTCAAGCTTATATTACGGCATACAATGCTTCCCTTGCTTTAACTAATCCGGCCTTTACGCCAAACGTCGAAAATCCTAAAGCTATCGTGGTTGATCAGATTAAAGAGGCCGTCCTAAAAGAATATTTAGATAATTCGGCAATCAGTGGCACTATGGAAAAAATGGCTCGAGCCATGACTGAAACCGTAATGCAAAAAACAATCCTAACCAAAGTTGGTGAAATTACCACGAATTTTTCGAAAGCCATGGCTTCATCTTTTAATGTTGATGAGCAAAAAATTGCTTCGGCTTTCAAATTAAAATACACTGAAGAAGAATTAACGCGAATTATTTCGGCGATGATGAGTCCCGAAGAAGCTAGTGCGACTTCAAATTTAGTATCATTAGGTTATCAAGACTTAGAAGAACCAACGCGTATCTCTTTCTATTTTAATAGTTTTGATGGTAAAGAACATTTTCTCGACTTTTTAGATAATTATAACGATAACGCCACCGAAGAACAAAAAATTAATTATAGTGATACTACAGGCATTTTAATGAGTTCAGTAAAAACAATTGTTAATGCGGTAAGTTATGTGTTAATTGCTTTTGTTTCTATCTCTCTAGTCGTATCGAGTATTATGATTGGCGTTATTACTTATATTTCCGTTTATGAAAGAACGAAAGAAATTGGTATTCTGCGCGCCATTGGGGCATCCAAACGCAATGTTTCCTCCATCTTTAATGCCGAAACCTTTATTATTGGTCTTTTATCCGGAATCTTAGGAATTGGTATATCTTATGCTTTAATTCCGATTATCAATTCTGTTCTCCATCACTTCACTGGCAATATTCCTCTATCGGCATCTTTAGCTATTGATAAAGCTTTAATCTTAATAATTTTAAGTATTATCTTAACTTTAATCGGCGGCATTATTCCGGCCCGAGCCGCTTCCAAAAAAGATCCGGTAGAATCACTTCGAACTGAATAAAAAATATTGTTCCTTACGAGCAATATTTTTTAATTTAATTTTCTTTTTAAAGCATTAATTTCTTCTAAACCATATTTTAGATTTTGTTCTTTAATCGTTTGGTTTAAAATATTTTCTAATTTATGTTCGTCACTAAACCAAAAATTTCGATACTTAGTTTTAAGTTCGATAACTAAATTATCTTTATAATCACTAATTTGCTTTACATATTCTTCTAAAGTAATTTGCTTATTTTGATATTCTTCACCACATTTTACAACATAAGTTTTAAACAAAAATAAATTAATATACGTCAATTTATTAAGCAATATTTCTTTTAAAGAAGTCAAATAATAAGTTTTTTCAATATTATTCATAACAAAATCTAGTGCCGATAAAAATTCCATAATCTCGGGAATCGAAACATATTTAGTAAGTTCCGTAATTAAACCATTTAAATTAGCGTTAAGATATAAACTACTCATTTTCTTAGAACCAATTATTAATTCTAGCAAACTTGCAATTGTTTTTTCGTAAACATATATCTTTGTCGAACTAGGAAAATATCTTTGATGTAAAACTTCCGTATAACCTTCGTTTAAGGCTTTACCAATAACAATCGTATTTCTCTTAGCTTGATAAAAGCCACAATAAATTTCGTCATTCATGGTCATGCCACTGGCCATATGCAACAATTCATGATAAATGCTTTCGTTTTCCCCATTTTCAATTAAATTAATTTCGTTTTTAAAGGGATTATATATTCCTTGTGTATTAAAGGTATTAATAAATTTTTTATTTTTTATTTCTAAATTATTAATATTATTATAGAATAAAGTTAAATCAGTTTGGGAAAAAGTTTCTTCCAATGTTGTTACAAAATGTTTCAAATATGGTCCAAATTTAGAATTATAAAGTTCTGAATTAATTAAATTAGTATAATAACTTATTAATTCCGGATGATGTAAAAGTTTATCGTAATCTTTAACTTGCGCTTGATCTTTAATAATTTTATCCATGTTTATTCGATAAACTAAATAAGAAATAAAAATAAAACTTAAATTGCCTAAAAATTGAGCCATAATCTTTTCTCCAATTAGGCAATTATTTTAACACAATAAATTAAAATTGCAACTAGAATAGTTAATCTTTATTTTTTTAATATTAGTTTTTTGGTATTTTCTAAATATTCTTTTCTTTTGCCTATTTTTTCCGGATGATGGGCCAAAGCATCACATTCTTGGACTAAATATTGAGAGTATGCTAGGGTTCGATTATTGTTTATATCTTCTAAAGAAATTTTTTTATCATGATATTTAATTAAATAACCTATCTTTTCTAGATATTCATCATTAAATCCTAATCTTTTTAAAATATTATAACTTATTTTAAAAGAAACTTCAGGATGATTAGGAAAATGTCGAATTCCATCTTGTTCAAAATAAGAAAATGGTTTGCCAATATCATGTAACAATAAAGCTAAACGAATATCAAAATCTGGCACGGCTAAACTTAAAGCATAAAGAGTATGTTGCCAAACATCTAAATGGTGATGGGGATGCTTATGTTCAAATCCCATCATATTTTTTAATTCCGGAATTATTTGAGCTAACTTAGCAAAATTATTGTTTATTTTTAATACTACATCATCTGCCATTAATATATTATATAAATCTATAATATTATCGACATTTGCATTAGGTACTAAATATTTTAAAATATAATTATTACGATAAATTATCTCAACGTTATTATTAAAATCATTTAGCCATTCATCAATATCCATATCATTAATTATTTTTTCTACCTTTAATAAATTAGAAAAATGTAATTGATCAATGGGGATAGCAAATTCATCGACGTTTCTAATATTTCGAAAATTATAAAAATCTAAATAGTATCCGATTCCTTTATTAAGTTCTAGTAAATCACAAGGAATATCATACGTACAAATACAATTATTAGCATTAAGAGCTAAATATAATAAATCACTTTTATCTTTAAAAAAATGCAAATACTTAATATTTTTATTATATGAATTAGTATTTAATTTTTTATTTTCAGAAAAATAATTGCCAACTTGAGAAAAATCTTATCTCTTATGAACAATTTTACTGATGGAACTTGTTTATATTTTAATTAAATGATAAACTATTGATGTCAGATATA
>CANROR010000055.1 GCA_947632275.1 uncultured Bacilli bacterium
GACATCATCTCAAACATTTTCGGTGGAAAATTTAGTTAAATATTTTGAAGTTAATGATGATAGAGGAGTTGGTAAAACAACACTTTATAATTATTTAGAATATATGTGTAAAGCCCATTTAATAGAAAAAGTTGATCGGTATGATGTTCGAGGCAAAAAAATTCTTAATGGTAAATATAAATATTATTTAACTGATTTAGGATTAGGTCAAATACTAAATATATCCAAAAAAGATCAAATGGGAGCATATTTGGAAAATATAGTTTATAATGAACTTATTTATCGTGGCTATGATGTAAAAATTGGTAATATTACCAATGGTGAAATAGATTTTATTGCTCTTAAAGATGGAAATAAAGAATATTATCAAGTTTGTTATTATTTAGCGGATGATAACATTATCAAAAGAGAGTTTGGCGCTTATGATAATATAAAAGATAATTATCCTAAATATGTTATTTCTATGGATAAATTTGATATGTCTAAAAATGGAATTATTCATAAAAACATAATAGATTGGTTATTAAATAAATAGTCTAATAGAGTTTTTAAAACTTTAGTTGGTTGTTCATTAATAAAAAAATAACAAAAAGAAAAA
Source organism: uncultured Bacilli bacterium (assembly GCA_947632275.1). Taxonomy (GTDB): domain Bacteria; phylum Bacillota_I; class Bacilli_A; order RF39; family UBA660; genus Onthocola_B. The sequence goes on from CANROR010000055.1 coordinate 599, forward strand.
GTTGAAATTAAAAGAAAAATAGTATTAGAACTTAATAAAAATTGAAATTTCTTATTCTTTGTTTTATAATAAGGACTAAGAAAGAAGGAAGAAGTATGGAACCAATTATCAAAGAAGGCAAAACTTCCACTGAAGTACTTGAAGAAATATTAAAAGAAAATAATCTAACGGAAGAAGAAATTGTCTATACGACGAAAGAAAATAAAGGTAAACTTTTTAAAGGTAGTACCGTAACTGTTACGGTTATTAAAAAAGAAGAACTATATAACGAAGCCAAAGCATTTTTAAAAGAAATTATTGAAGGTTTAGGTTTAGAAGTAAACTTTGAAATGCAAAAAAGAGATGAAATAACGATTATAAAAATATTTTCGAATCGTAATGCTATCTTAATTGGGAAAAATGGTCAAACTTTAAAAACTTTAGAATTATTAGTTAAACAAATGCTTAACGCTAAATATGGGGTTAATTTAAGAATAATGTTAGATGTGGAAAATTACCGTAAGAAAAAAGAAAGAAATTTAGAATTTTTAGCTAAAAAGATGGCTAAAGAAGTTGTTAAAACGAAAACGGAAATTCATTTAGAAAATATGAATTCTTATGAAAGAAGAATTATTCACAATTGTTTAACCAATTTTAAAGGTGTTAAAACAGAAAGCGAAGGAACCGAACCAAATCGGCATATAGTAATAAAACCAGAGTAATCTGGTTTTAATTTTGGTTAGCAATATAGGCTAAAGCATCCATATAGCCAATAAGTTTGATTTGATCTTCGATCGCTAATTTGGAAAATTTAATTAGAAAGTCTAATTCTTTTTCCGTTAGATTACTTTTATTAAATAATCTAGTTGGAGTAGGATCATTAGTAAGACCTAATAAATAATCCGTACTTGTATCTAAATATTTAGCCATTTTGATGAGATTATCGACGGTTGGTTTAGATTTGCCTGATTCATAATTGCTTATATTTTCTTGGGCAATACCTAAATTAACTGCAACACTAATTTGACTTTTTCCGCGTTTTTCACGAATAATTCTAAGATTTTCCAAATTTTACCACTTCTTTCTAAAATTATTTTATAATAAGTTAAATTAAATAAAATAAAGTGAAAATTGTAATAAAATATAAGTTATACTTGTAAGATAAAAAAACTATTTTTTTTAGGGTTGGTGTGCTATAATACAGGCGTTAAAGAAAGGAGCACGAACATGGATGATACTATATGTGCGGTAGCAACTGGATCTAGTATTGGGGCAATATCTATAATCAGAGTGTCTGGAAATGATGCTATTTTTATTGTGAATAAAATGTTTAAAGAAAAAGATTTAACTCAAGTGCCTAGTCACAGTATTTCCTATGGTCATTTATACGAAGATAATGAACTTTTAGACGAAGTTTTAATTATGTTAATGCGGGCTCCTAAAACTTATACCAAAGAAGATATTGTAGAAATAAATTGTCACGGGGGTAGTAATACTATTGAACGCATATTAGAAGCTTTAATCAAAGCAGGTTGTCGCTTAGCCGAACCTGGCGAATTTACGAAAAGAGCTTTTTTAAATGGGCGAATAAGTTTATTAGAAGCCGAATCAGTTAATGATTTAATTAAGGCCAAAAGTGATGCTTCTCGCGTTATGGCTTTAAATAATCTCGGGGGAAAACTTACCACGAAAATAAGAAATATTCGCGAAAAAATGAGCAAAATCTTAGCCAATATTGAAGTAAATATTGATTATCCTGAATATGAAGATGAAGTAGTTGTAACACATGAATTATTAGCTAAGCATTTGACGAAATTTAGCCAAGAATTAACTAAAATAAAAGACGATAGTAAAAACGGCAAAATTATCAACGAAGGGATAAATGTTGCTATTATTGGTAAACCCAATGTTGGTAAAAGTAGTATTTTAAATTATTTACTCGATGAAGAAAAAGCTATTGTCACGGATATTCCTGGGACAACTCGGGATATTGTTGAAGGAAGTATTACCTTAAATGGTATTCAACTTAATTTTATTGATACCGCGGGTATTCGTAAAACCAGTGATTATGTTGAACAAATCGGCGTAGAAAAAAGTAAAAAAGAAGCATTAAAAGCCGATTTAGTTATTTTCTGTTTAAATTATAATGATACTTTAACTGAAGAAGAATTGGTAAATTTAAAATCCTTAAAAGCTAAAGAATTAATTGTGTTTGTTAATAAAAATGATTTACCTTTAAAAATTAATTTAGCTCAATTATCCGATTATGATATTGTTTATGGTAATACAAAAAAAAATAATGGTTTAGATGCTTTAAAAGAAAAAATAATTACGAAATTTAATTTAGAAAAAATTGTTAATAAAGAAATGGGATATTTATCGAATGTTCGCCAAGTAAGTTTAATTAATAAAGCCATTGAAAGTTTAAAAAATGCCGAAGTGGCTTTAGAACAAAATTTTGCTGTAGATTTAATTGAAATTGATTTAAAAAATGCTTGGCAAATTTTAGGTGAATTAATTGGTGATGCTTATACTGATGAACTAGTAGATAATATTTTCAGTAACTTTTGTTTAGGAAAGTAGGTGATTCTATGTACGATGTTATAGTAGTAGGTGGCGGTCATGCGGGTTGTGAAGCCTCTCATATCGCGGCTCAAATGGGCAAAAAGACGCTTTTAATCACAGGCAATATTAAAAATATCGCCGATATGCCCTGTAATCCATCTATCGGCGGAACTGCCAAAGGCATAATTGTAAGAGAAGTTGATGCCCTAGGTGGTTTGATGGGAAAAATTGCCGACAAATCGCATTTACAAATCAAAATGCTTAACAATTCCAAAGGTCCTGCCGTTAGATCGTTACGTTGTCAAGCCGATAAAATTACTTATCCTAAAAATATGCAAGAAGCTTTAAAGAACACCAAAAATTTGGAAATAAAAGAAGCGATGGTCGAAGATTTAATCGTTGAAAATAACACAGTAAAAGGTATTATTACGGCCAGTGGCGAAAAAATAAATTCCCAAATGGTTATTTTAACGACGGGTACCTATTTAAAAGGTAATATTTTAGTAGGTAGTGAAAATACGCCAGGCGGTCCGCATGGGGAAGCAAGAAGTAATTTTTTGTCTGATAAATTAAAAGAATATGGCTTAAAAATCATGCGTTTAAAAACGGGAACACCTCAAAGAATTAAAAAAGATTCAATTGATTTTAAGGTTATGAAAGAAGAAAAAGGGGACAATCGACTTTGGAAATTTTCTTTTGATGATGATTATCATTACAAAATTGAAGACCAACAATCTTGTTTTTTAGTTTATACTAATGAATTAACCCATCAAATAATTCGGGATAATTTAACAAAGTCGGCTATGTATGGTGGATATGCGACGGGTATTGGACCTCGATACTGTCCTTCAATCGAAGATAAAATTGTGCGTTTCGCGGACAAAGAACGGCATCAATTATTTTTAGAACCCGAAAGTTTATATTATGATGATTGGTATTTACAAGGTTTTTCTACTAGTATGCCACGCGATGTCCAAGAACAAATGGTTCATAGTTTGCATGGTTTAGAAAAGGCCGTAATTACGAAATATGCTTATGCTATTGAATATGATGCCATTGATCCTTTACAAATAAAACCATCTTTAGAAAATAAAGTTTTAGCTAATCTTTTTACGGCCGGTCAAATAAATGGCACCAGTGGTTATGAAGAAGCCGCCGGTCAAGGTATTCTCGCCGGCATTAATGCTTGTCTAAAAATTGATGCTAAAGAACCATTAGTGTTAAAAAGAAGTGATGCCTATATTGGGGTATTAATTGATGATTTAGTAACGAAAGGAACGGCCGAACCCTATCGTATGCTTACTAGTCGAGCCGAATTTCGTTTGCTTTTACGAAGTGATAATGCGGATTTACGGCTAAGGGAATATGCGCATCAAGTTGGAAGTATTACCGATGAACAATATCAAGAATATTTAATTAAAAAACAAACTTTATCAGAAATTCTCGATTTATTAAAAGAAAAACACTTAAGTTTAACAGATGAAGCTAAATCACTTTTTCGAGAAAATAATTTAGAAATACCACATCATAATATTAATTTTTATGATTTATTAAAAAGACCCGAAATAACTTTAGATTTTTTAAATAATAATTTTTTAAAATTAGATATAAGTGCCGAAATTAAAGAACAAGTAGAAATCGAAGTAAAATACGAAGGTTATATTAAAAAAGCTTTCAAAGAAGTAGAAAAATTATTAAAATTAGAAGAAAAAGAAATTCCCGCGGATATTGATTATGATAAAATTCAAAATTTAGCCAATGAAGCTCGGCAAAAATTAAATAAAGTTCGGCCCGAAACTATTGCCCAAGCTTCGCGGATAAGTGGCGTAAATCCGGTGGATATTTCGGTATTATCGGTTTATTTAAAAAAGGAATATAATCATGAATGAAAATGAATTTAGAGAAGAAGTAAGAAAATTAGGGTTAGAAGTTGATGACCAAAAATTACAACTTTTAAGAGATTATTATCAAAAATTAAAAGCCTACAATGAACATACTAACTTGACGGCTATCATAAATGAAGAAGATGTTTATTTAAAACATTTTTATGATTCTTTAACATTATGTCAAGTGATTGATTTAACAAAGGAAGAAACTTTGTTAGATATAGGTAGTGGGGCCGGTTTTCCGGGCTTAGTTTTAAAAATTTTCTTTCCCCATTTAAAAGTAACATTACTTGATTCTAATAATAAAAAGACGAAATTTTTAGAATATATTGTTCAAGAATTAAATTTGACTAATGTAACAGTTATCAACAATCGGGTTGAAAATATTGCCCAAAATAAGTTAAATTCATTTGATGTTGTAACGGCCCGGGCTGTTACGCAACTTAATATTTTAGCCGAACTCGCTTTACCATTAGTAAAAATTAATAAATATTTTATTGCTATGAAGGCTAAAATTGATAATGAAATTCAAGATGGCGAATTTGCCATCAACTATATGCATGGCCAAATAAGCGAGACAAAAGCTTTTAATCTTTATAAAGAAGAAAACTTAAGAACTTTAATAAAGGTTAAAAAAATTAAAGAAACCGAAATATCCGAATTACGAGCTTATGATAAAATTGTGAAAAAGCCGTTGCAAAAAAGAAGATAATAAGGTAAAATGTTTGATAGAAGAAGGGTTGATATAAGTGAATAGTAGCAATTCTGTATTACAAATACCTATTGAAGATATAATTCCTAACCGTTTTCAACCACGGTTATCTTTTGATGAGGCTTCTTTAAAAGAACTTGCCGATTCTATAAAACAGCACGGAATAATTCAACCATTAGTTTTAAGAAGAATTGCTGATAAATATGAAATTATCGCCGGTGAAAGACGTTATAAAGCCGCAATGATGGCCGGTTTAGCTTCTGTTCCTGCCGTTATTACGGATATGGATGATAATACTTCCGCGGAAGTTGCCATTGTGGAAAATGTCCAACGAAAAGATTTAACAGCCATTGAAGAAGCTCGTTCTTATAAGGCTTTACTTGATAAAGGTTATATGACTCAAGAAGAATTAGCGAAAAAAATGGGATTATCCCAAGCCGCTATATCAAATAAACTGCGTTTATTATCCTTAGATGAATCGGTGCAAGATGCGGTTTTGAATAATCAGATTTCCGAACGACATGCTCGAAGTTTATTAAAAATAAAAGATTTAAATGAACAAAAAAACATGTTAAGTAAAATTATAAATGAAAGATTAACAGTTAGACAGTTGGAAGAAGAGATAAAAAAGATGAATATAGAAGAACCAAATGAAAGTGGAAGTGAAAATATTATGGAAAATCAATCAGAAGCTTTAACTAGTACTCCTTCTATAACTCCTGAAGTTAGTACGCCAAAAATTGAAGTGCCTAATGCTCCAGCAACGCCAATGCCAAATCCAACTCCGGTTCCTCCTAAAAAGACCTTTGGCAATATATTTTCTAATCCTGATCAAATACCTAACAAATTTTTTAACTTCTTAGAAGATGAAGCAGTCAATATGTCGATGGAAGAACCAATTCCAACTAGTACGCCAGTAACCGCTAGCAATGAAGAAGAAATTGAACTTTTGGATTTTTCTACTCCTGAGGCCACAACTACAGAAGCAAATGTTAAACCAGACTATATAAATAATATTGTAAATCAAGTTCGGGCTTTAAATTTTGATTCTAATAAAGTTGCTATTTCTGAAACTGATGGTCCTTTCGAATATGTGATAAACATTAAAATTAAAAAGGATAACGTTAATAATTAATAAAAGTAATTTGAACCACTATAAAAGTGGTTTTTTATTTTACATTTTTAGGGTTACATGATATACTTTAAGAGTGATAAGATATGAAAAATAATAAGGGATTTACATTAGTTGAATTGTTAGTAACAATTGGTTTAATTGGGGCTATTGGTGTAGTTGTTGGTTTTAGTGTTACTAATTTACTAAATAGTCAAAAAGGACAAAAATATGAAGAATATAAAAAGACGTTAGAAGATGCTACCTGTGTTTTAGCTCAACGCGATAATAAAAATTTAAATGGTGTTATTTGTAGTGATTTTCCGAGTGAATGTAAAGTTAAAATAGGTGAACTTGTTAATGAAGGTCTTATCAAAAAGAATTTAGTTAATCCAAAAACTGATAAAAGTGTAGAAGCTTATTTAGCAGAAGATTGGCCAATTGATGACCAAGATTATATTCAAGTTACTAATTCTAGTGATGGACTTAGAACTTGTACTTTTCAATGTGTAGAAGACTATTGTAATAAATAATGAAAGCTCGAGGTTTAGTCTGAAAAGAAAAACGAAATTTATTTTATAAAAATAATAAAAAAGGGTAGACTTCCCCTTACCCCAAAGAAAGTCAAAAATTAAGTAGATAAATTATTGGCATTCTGATTAATTAAATCAATTAATTCATCAGATGTAAGACCAAGAGATAA
>CANROR010000056.1 GCA_947632275.1 uncultured Bacilli bacterium
TAAATAATATTTCTATTGACTGTGATTGTGATTCTAATCCGCATGACCCCGAAATGGCAGATATAGGAATTTATGCGAGTCTTGATCCGGTTGCCATTGACCAATGTTCTTATGATACGATTATGAATTCAACGGATGAAGGAAAGGCTAGTTTAGTAAAAAGAATGACTGATTTACACGCTATTCATACGGTTGAAGAAGCAGAACTATTAGGAATAGGGTCTAGAGAATACGAAATAATTAACATAGATTAGTACAGGAGGTTTTTTATGTTATTCGGCAAAGTTTACGATGATACGTTATGGCTTATGTTAAAAGCCGATAATAAAAATAGAGAAAAAATAATTGAATTTATTAAGGAATTGCCGGAAGAAGTAATTTTAAAAATTCGGCAAGATATTACGCGAGTTATGACTAAACCGGGTAAAAGTGTTGTCCAAAATTTATATGATGCAAATACCCGTTATCAAATTCATTTGGATGAAGAATGGTTAGATATTGCTAAATCTTTAAAAGCCAATGATGATTATTCAGAAGTTTTTATTTTAACCTTATGTAATTATAAATTATTGGCATCTAAAAAAGGCAATGCTAAAAAAGCCTTTGCTAAAGAATGGTTAGGCGATGTTTCTTATCAAGAAACTGATTTAAAAGTAGCGCCTGAAGCCAAAGATGAATTTGAATATGAAATTGTTGATAGTCCACTTGGTATTTTAGTTACTTATAAAGATAAAAAATTAAGAAAGCATCATAAATATCTTTGGCCAACCCGCGACCAAATTGATTTTCAAAAAGAAAATCTTGGTGGCTTATCGCGCAAGAAAGTTAAAAGTAAGAGGGCCTAAAAATGCAAATAAGAAGTTTACAACCCCAATTAGATTATTTATATCTAAAAGAAACAGAAAGTTATTTATTTAATCCTTCGCAAAAGATGGATTCTCATCATATTGCAGAATATCTAAGCAATTATCTTGAAGCCGCGGAATTAACTGCCAAATTACTAACTAAAGATCGCAAAAAATATAATGATGATGAATTTTTATATTATTTAACTCGAACAGCTTATGTTGAACTTAGTAAACAAAATGCCGTTTATTTATTAAATAAAACATTTAATCAAAAGTATCAAAATTTTACAACCATTTTAACAACAATGACTACTAAATATTTGACTGAAGAAGGGCTTCAAGAATATATAATCGGTTATAATGCTTTAGCAACTGAAAAAGCTTTAGTTGAAGGCAAATTATATTCTAAAGCGGAACTTAAAGATTTAATTGAAAAGCATCAAGTCCTTCTTTACGATGTCTTTGAAGGTGAATTCTCTGGAGCCGAATTTGAACACGAAGATTATGAAGAATTACCTATGATTGATTTTTATAATATTTTAAACAATAAAATGGTTATTCGTCAAAATGCTTTAAAATATATTCGCGAACATGTAAGTCAAAAACAAATCGAACAAGTTATTCATGATTATCTTTTAAACTTGCAACAAATGACCAAACAAATTATTTCACAAAGGGATAAATTTAGATATGAACAAGAATTCAGTTTAAAATGTAAACAAGAATTTAAAAAAACAGGCCAAATTAAAAAACTCGAAAGAATGTTAACTAATTCGGTTAAATAAATATAAAACTTCTTAAAATTATGCTAAAATAGTATTGTTTTAAGGAGTTTTTTAGATGGAAGAATATCAAGAAATCGAACGAAGTATTATTAAAACTTATCGCAAAACCATTTGGTCAAAGTTTGTTAAAGCGGTAAAAGATTATAAATTAATCAACGAAGGCGATAAAATTATGGTTTGTATAAGCGGGGGAAAAGATTCTTTTTTGCTAGCTAAATGCATTCAAGAATTACATCGCCATAGTGATGTTGCCTTTGAAGTAAAATATGTGGTCATGAATCCGGGCTATAGTGATTATAATGTTGAAAAAATTAAAAATAATGCCCAAAGATTAAACCTTGATTTAGAAATTTTTAAAAGCGATATTTTTGAAGTGGTGAAAAGAAGTGGCGGTAAAAGTCCATGTTATTTATGTGCACGGATGCGTCGGGGTTTTTTATATGGTAAAGCCGAAGAGTTAGGTTGTAATAAAATAGCTTTAGGTCATCACTTTGATGATGTAATTGAAACGACGCTTTTATCGATGTTTTATGGTTCTGAGATTAAGACAATGATGCCCAAGTTAAAAAGTACAAACTTTGAAGGATTAGAACTCATTAGACCATTATATTTAGTGAAAGAACAAGATATTTTAACGTGGAAAAATCACAATAATTTAGATTTTATTAATTGTGCTTGTATGTTTACCGAAAATTGTAATTTAGAAGAAGGCGAAGGTAAGCGCTTAGAAATGAAAAAAATGATTCAAAGCTTAAGAAAAATTAATCCTAACATTGACCATAATATTTTTATGAGTTTAACAAATGTTAATTTAGATTGTGTTTTGGGTTATAATAAGGATGGTAAAGAATATAGCTTTTTAGATGATTATGATAAATAGTTGGCAATATTAAGAAAGTTATTATAAAATATTTTTAGGAGGATAAAATGTTTGCAGAAAAAGTAGTTATTATCACAGGCGGAACGCGGGGCATTGGTTTCGAAACGGCTAGGCTTTTTGCTCAAGAAAAAGCCCAAGTAATAATTTTAGGTTCAAAAGAAGAAAGTGTAGTTAAAGCCCAAGATTTATTAAAAAAAGCAGGATTAGAAGTTGAAGGTTATTATCCCAGTTTAAACGATATGAGCCAAATTGATGAAATGGTTGAAAAAATAATTTTAAAGTATGGTCATATCGATATTTTAATAAATAATGCGGGGATTTCCGCGAATAAAAAAATTGATGATACGACGAAAGACGAATTTGAAAAAATCATGAATTTAAATGTTAATGCGGTATTTAATATGACGAAAGCGGTTGTGCCTTATATGAAAGAACAAAGGGAAGGTGTTATTTTAAATACTAGTTCGATGGTTAGTATCTATGGGCAACCATCAGGTGTTGGCTATCCGGCTTCCAAATTCGCAGTTAATGGCATAACTAAATCCCTAGCTCGGGAATTAGGCCCTTATAATATTCGTGTTAATGCGGTAGCGCCTGGCATTATTAAAACCGATATGGTGGCTAGTCTTCCCCAAGAAATGATTGAACCTTTAATTAAAAGTGTGCCTTTAGGACGAATTGGTGAACCTGAAGATATTGCCAATGCCTTTTTGTTTTTAGCTAGTCCCCAAGCTAGTTATATAACGGGCGTAATTTTATCAGTTGATGGGGCAGCTCGAAATTAACAATAAAAAATAATGAGAATAGTTTGCGAAACTAATTATCTTGTTATAAAATAGAAATAGGTGATTATATGAACGACGTTTATAAAATGGTTATGGATTTTAAACATAAATACCCCGGAAGTGTAGCATGGCGAGTAAAAAAACATTGCCAAGTTATTGAAAAGCATCTTAATCCGGGTGAAAAAGTTATTTATGCTTTTTGTGGTCAAAAAAATATGGAATTTTATGATATTTTTACTTCTTGTGTTGTAGTGTTAACTAATAAACGCCTATTAATTGGTCAAAAAAGAGTTGTTTGGGGTTATTTTTTAAGCTCAATAACTCCCGATTTATACAATGATTTACAAGTTTATCAAGGCTTATTATTTGGTAAAATTACCATAGATACGGTTAAAGAAGAAGTTATTTTAAGTAATTTACCGAAAAAGGGTTTAGATGATATTGAAACGAATATCACGGAATTTATGATGAAAGAAAAACAAAAATATAAACCTAGAGAAGAAATATAATGAAAAAAAGACTAAGATTTTTATTATTTTTCATTATATTAATTGTCGTTTTTTTCTTTTTATTTTTTTCACCACGCAATTATGAACAAAAATATCAAATTTCTGGTGCAGATATTACCGAAAAATACGATAAAAAGGTGAAACAATATTATTTAACTATAACCATTGATGGTAAAAATTTTTCTTATGTAACCAAGGATAAATATACGCATCAAAGAAAACTTATCGAAAAAGTCGAAATTATAAAAGAAAATAATACTTTTTGTATTAAGCCTCAAAGTAAAAAATTAGCCTTATATCCTCTTTGTTATCAAGATAACGAATTAGTATCTTACTATGCCCTAAATTCGAAACTAAATGATAATATCCTAGAAAATTATGAAAAAATAAATATTTATGATTTTAATAATAAAAATTATTTACTTTGGAATTATCAAAATTTTATCTATCTGAATAAAGAAACCACGGAACAGTTTAAGATTAACGATACGGATTTGTATAATTTAAAATTAGTATATAGCACCAATCGTTATTTACTTATTCCCAATCAAGAAGACGAATTTAGTTTTAATAAAATTTGGGTAATTGATGCCCAAAAAGGGAAGATGAAAGAATATAAATTAAATAAAGATATATACTTTGATAGTTATTATTTGGGCGATTACAAAGATAAAGTTTATTTAGTTGATCGGAAAAATAGTCAAGAATACGAAATAAATTTAAAAAATGGTAAACTAGCTAAAACAAGTGGTAAAATCTTAAGAAATAATAAATGGGAAAAAATATCTCTAAGTAAATTAATTCATAATGAATTACAATTTGAAAACAATACTTTTATTACGTATAGTTTGGAAGATAACTTTTTGTATGCTTTAGTTGGTGATACCAAAATTAAATTAGTTAATCGCCCAATTGCTACTATTATCAAAGCTAATGATTATGATATTTATTATGTTAGCGAAGATAGTTTATATTATTTTAATTTTTTCACGGGCGAAAAGAAAATATTTTCTTATAGCGAATGGAATTTTAATTATCAAAATATGATTTATGTTTTTGATTAACACAAAAGCCTATTTATTCATAAGTTATAAATAGGAAGTGAAAAAATGAATTATTATCGAATTAAAAATGGCGATACTTTATCCGGGATTGCCCAAAAGTTTAACACAACCTTAGATGAATTACAAAAATTAAATGCAGGTTATTTAAATGATTTAAGAGTTGGAATGGATATTGTTGTTCCTAAAAATAAAGAACAATATTTTAATGTTTATACGATTGAAGCTGGCGATTCTTTATATGGGATTGCGCGAAAATATAATATTAATCCGCAATTACTTGCTAGTTTAAATGGTCTAAATATGGAAGATTATATTTATCCTAATCAAGAATTATTAATTCCGAAAAGTGGCTATAGTTATTACATAACGGCCGAAGGCGATACCATTGATACTGTGGCCAACATGTTTAAAACAAATAAAGGCAAGGTTTTAGAAGAAAATCCGACCATCTATTTATTAAAAGATCAAGTGTTAGTAAATAAACGATAAAAGTCAATTTTTGGCTTTTTTATTTGCAGTCTTATTGCTATTTTTTTTTGCATTTGATAAAATTATTTTAAAGGTGGGATGATCCGTGGTACTAAAAAAACCCTATGGTTTAATGATTAAACATTTTAAATTAATCCATGTATTATTGCTTGGATTCGCGGCATATGTCCTATGGCAAGTTCGGCCCTTAGTTAGTTTTTTTAATGATTATGTTGCCGGTGGTTATACTACAACTGTTGTATCTAATATGGCCGGCAATTATATTAATAATGTTATTTATGTTTTTTTACTTATCATTATTGCGCTATTAGTAATGTTAGTTGTTCTATTGCGATATAAGAAAAAACCAACAAATATTTATTTGATAGCTTTAATTTATTACATAGTTCTTTTAATTGGTATCATTATTGCGGCTGGCCTTCTTAATTCCTTAGAAGAAGCTTTATGGAATACAACGACGGCTAGAATTTATCGTGATGTTTCGTTAATGATTTCTTTACCTCAATATATTTTTCTTCCCTTTTGGCTAATTCGGGCTTTAGGTTTTAATATTAAACACTTTAATTTTAAAGGTGATTTAGCGGAATTAGATTTATCCCAAGCCGATAGTGAAGAAGTCGAAATAAGTTTAGGGTTTGAAACTTATAAAGCTAAAAGAATTTTTCATCGTTTTATTCGTGAATTCAAATACTATTATTCGGAAAATAAATTTGTTATGATTATAATTATTGTGATTAGTAGTATCTTTTTGATCTATCTTTTTGCCTCCAACTTTAAAAGCTATGTCGTTAAGTATGATATTGGTAAAACTTTTACTTTTTCCAATTTAAATATTAAAGTCGAAGATAGTATTATAACCAATTTGAATTATGGTGGCGATGACATCGGTAGTTATTATTTATTATTGAAATTAAATGTGGAAAATAAAAATGCTAAAGAAACCGAACTAGAATTTAATAAATTTTTAATTCATAGTGAAACCAATTACTATACCCCAATCATAAGTGATAGTGCTTATTTTATTGATTATGGTGAAAAATTCATAGGCTCTACTTTTAAATCCGGAGCTAATAATACTATTATTTTACCTTATAAAATTGAAAATACTAATTTGTCAAGTGAATTTTATTTAGATATTTATACGGGGGTAAGTACTAAGAAAAAAGAAAAAAAAGTTCAAACTATTAGAGTGGATTTAAGCCCAGTTGTAGTTGATAGTATATCAACAGTTGCTTCAAATAATTTAAATGAAGAAATAAACTTTAATAATACTTATTTAAATAATACGACGCTTAAAATAAAAAGTAGTTTGATTACGGATAAATATATATATGACTATAAAACTTGTGAAAGAAATGATTGTCCGACTTTTAAAGGAATAGTAACGCCTGTTACTTCAAATGAAAGTCAAACTCTTATTGTATTAGATTATGACTTTAACTTAGATATGAGTACACCTTATAGTAAATCTAGTAATAATATGAACTTTTTTGCTAATAATTTCTTTAAAATAAGATATACTTTAAATGGCGAAATAAAGACCGCAACCGTAAAAGCTATAACTCCTGACAAATTAAAAAATGGCTTAATTATTCAAACTGTGAATGCTATTAAAGAGGCTAGCAAAGTAGATTTAATGATTACTATCAGAAATAAACAATATGTTGTGAATTTAGTAACAAAGTAAAAAGGGGATGTTAGAAAATAAGTAATTTATTTTTAACATCTTCTTTTTTTTACAAGCAAATAAAAAAATACCCGTAAATCTCAAAGATTACGGGATTTTTGTGATACAATACTTTTGTCTAGAAAGTGGGTATCACATGAATAATTTTACTATAAAAATGGCTATTTTTCAATTTCCTTCAACTACATACTACAAGGAATGTGAAAAAATAGATAAATTTATAAGTATTTTACAAAAATCAGGAATCAATCAAATTATAGAAAATGTAAATAAGAGGCGAAAAAATTGTAACGGAAGAGGCAGCTATAATCCATACAATATGATGGCAACAGTGTTGTATTGTTTTTCAAAATTCAGAAGTTCAGTTAGGGAATTAGAAGAATTATGATACACAGATTTAAGAATTATATATTTAATGGAACAAAACGAACCTAGCTATGCTACTTTTTGTGATTTT
>CANROR010000057.1 GCA_947632275.1 uncultured Bacilli bacterium
ATACTTGTATTCGGAATATTTAAAGCCGTTAAAAGGCGACCATAACCGTCATAGATCATAATTATACTTAAAGTCGTTAAAAGAATAGTTTTCCAAAAAGCTTTTTTCCAAAATAACGTAACAGGATAACTTAATAAGATTAAAAAAATGCCATTATTACGAAGAAAAATTACGAAAAGCATGGAAATAAAAAACAAAAGATGCTCTTTCAAACTAAAATCATATTTAATAAATTTATAAAGATTAATTATATAAAAAATAACTGCCATTGTAAATAAAGTGTCTTTAACTGCCGTAATCGCATAAAAAGGAAAATAAGGAACAATTAAATAAATTAGTAAAACTATTTTCAGATATTTGGGTTTAACCCTTTCTTGAAAAAGAAAATAAATGGTATAACTTAAAGTCGCTATAACAATAACTACTTGCATAAAAATATAAAAGAATAAGCCTAAATTAACATTGCCAATTTCCACGCCCCATTTAAAAGGTAAACCTAATAAAAGCGTATGCAATAAAGGATTAAAATTAGTTAACGTTACTTTGTCATTTAAAAGTACAATACTATCTAAATACCGGGTATGAAGACCTAAAACTTCTTTTATTTGATTAGCATTATCATAATTAATTATGCCGGGGTAGAAAAAAAGTAAATACAAGCCATAGACTAAACTTAAAGAAAGAAAGGAAAATAAAAAGGGATGATTATTAAATAAAATTCCTAATTTACTTGGTTTTTCTTTTAAATTAATTTTTTTTAAATAGTAATAAGCCGAATTTAAAATATTTTTCATTAAAAAATAATAACCAATAAAGCGAATCAAAGTAAGTAAAATACTTAGCTCTTGATTAAAGATTCCTAGATAAGTTCCGGCATTATTATAAGCATCACCAATAATTAAAAAAAGGGTTAAAATAATGGCTAACATATTTAAAAGGGAATTATTTTCTTTTTTATAAACTTTAAAAGTTAAAAAATATAAAACTATTAAAACAACGACCATATTAAGATAATCAATTATTTGATAATTAAAAACTAAACCATTTAAATCATTACGTAAAAAAATGGCCATAAAAGAAATAAATGGCATAACTAATTTTACAATTAAATTATCTGCATTCTTATCTTCTTTAAAAATAAATAATTTTTGCATAAAGAAATTAAGAATAAAAATTAAGACTTCAATTCCCGCTTTAATAAAAGTGGCATGAATTGGTAAAATTTGCGCTAAAGAAGAAACTAAAACACTAGAAATCGTAATATTAAATATAACTAAAGCCCCATATTGAAAAATTGAATCGCGAGCTTTCTTTTTGTTTTGAAAAACAACATATTTATTTACTAAATAATTAATGCTTGAAGAAATTAACCTAGCGATAAAAGATGCGATAATTATCGCTTTGGCTACCCTATTTTCGATTAAGGCTAAAATAACAGTAAATAAAGTTAAATCTAAAACAAAAGATAACCCCGCGGAAAAAAGATAGGTAATATAAAGCCGATATTTTTGAAAATATTTTTTTCCTAAAGCTATTATTTTATTCATGATCTTTTAAATCCTTTTTTAAAATCGCTACTTCTTGAGTTAAAGAAGTTATTTGCATTTTTTGCTTAGAAATAATGCGGGTAAGCAAAAAGGCAATAAATAAAAGGAGCATAAAACCAAAGAAGAAAATCATATTACTCGTAACTTCAAAACCTAAAAAATGACTAATTTTTTGAGTAAAATACGGCAAAGCTAAAACAAAAAGCATTAAAATTATATAACTAAACCACATTAAAGAATACGAAATAGCTATTTTTCTTTGGAAAATATTTCCTAAAATATAAAGACCAAAAATAAAACTAATGATAATTAAAAAAATAATTAAATTAATACTCATTTTGCCTCCTTTCGCGTAGCAATACTAGCAATTATTATAGCAAAAGTTACTTTTATCATATAATAAGCACCTTTAACTAAATTTAGAGAACTTTTGCCCGTTTGTCTTTTATGCATTTTCACAGGTATTTCGTTTACTTTATAACCTAATTTGATTACTTGAACTAAGGAATCCGGTTCGGGATAATCACTTGGATAATTAAATGCAAAATATTTAATTAAATCTTGGTTGCAAGCGCGAAAACCACTAGTAACATCATAGATTTTGTGCTTAGTCAATAAATTAATTAAACTTGATAAAAAGCGCGAACCAAAACGTCTTATAAAATTTGATTTAAAGGCACTTTTATTGCCAATATAACGCGAACCAATTACTAAAGCATTCCCTTCATTAATTTGCTCAATTAAATCTTTAATGAAAGCTGCGTCATGTTGGTTATCACCATCAAATTGAATAGCTATATCATAATTATGATAGTAAGCATATTTATAACCCGTTTGCACGGCTCCGCCAATGCCTAGATTATTAATTAAATTGACATAGGAAATATTATTTTCTTCACAAAGTTCATAGGTATTATCAGTTGAACCATCATTAATAACCAAATAATCAATTTGATAATCTTTTACCTTGACCTTTTCTAATTCGATAACGATTTTTAATAAGGACTCTGCCTCATTATATGCCGGAACAATAATCAAAACTTTTTTCATTTTTTACCTCATACTTCTAAGGCAATCGTAATTGGCCCATCATTGGTAATTTTTACAGTCATATCAGTCCCAAAAATACCCGTTTCAACTTTAATTTGTTCTTTTAATAACGCATTAAATTTATCATATAAAACTTGCGCATCTTGACCATTTAAAGCCGCCATATAACTCGGCCGATTACCTTTTTTAGTATCCGCATATAAAGTAAACTGACTAATGGATAAAATCTCGCCACCTACTTCTAAAATACTTTTATTCATTATGCCGACCTCATCATCATAAATCCGTAAATTCAAAATCTTTTTTATCATTTTTTGGATTATTTCTTCATTATCACCCACGGTAAAACCAACGAGAATGACCATTCCCTTATTAATTTGGCCAATAATTTTATTGTTGACTTCAACAGAACTTTCTTTACTTCTTTGAACTATTACCCGCATCTTTTACTCCATATGCCCACTGACACTAATTACGTGCGGCATTCTTTCAATAGTATTAATTAAAGAATCTAGCATTTCCCGATCTTTAATTCGAATATTCATTTCATAAATGGTTTGACCATCAATTTCTTTTAAATTGCAAGATCTCACTAAAGAATCTTTTTTGCCAATTTCGGTAATAATTTCGGCCATAATATTTTTTCCCTCACTAACATGAACATAGATATTGGTATAAAAATTATTCGTACTAGCCATATTCCAACTGACATTAATTAGGCGATCACTTTCTAAATCGACATTCGGACAATTCTTTTTATGAATAGTAATACCTTGCCCCTTAGTAATATAACCAATTATTTCATCCCCTTTAACGGGCATACAACATTTAGCCATATTTACCAAGATATTGGGCGAACCATCAACTAAAACATCACTTTTATAATTTAATTTTAAAGGTTTTAATTTTCGTTCTAATAAAACATCATCGACTGCTTGTTTTTCACTATTAACTAAATTAATGATATAACCGGCCGTATAACGTAGGGAACCAATTGCTAAATAAACTTCATCCATATCTTCTAATTTTAAATCGGTCGTAATTTTTTTAATGGCTTCATTATTAAAAATCGTATTAAAGCTTAATTTCCGTTTGCGCAATTCTTTTTCTAAAATATTTTTACCATTAGCCACATAATTTTCGCGATCCTTTTTACTAAAATAAGCTTTTATTTTATTTTTGGCTTGATTAGTTTTAACAATATTTAACCAATCTTGATTAGGTGTGGCATTACTTTGGGTTTTAATATTTACAATATCATCATTTTTAAGTTCCGTCGATAAAGGAACCATTTGGTCATTGACAATGGCGCCAACTGTCGTATCTCCGACTTTCGAGTGAATGCGATAAGCAAAATCAATAGGCGTACTACCTTTTGGTAACTCGACGACATCCCCTTTAGGCGTATAAACATAAATCGTATCGGCAAAAATGTCGGTATTGACCGTTTCTTCAAAATCGTTATCTTCCTTATTAGCGCCACTTTCAATAATATTCCGAAACATTTCGAGCTTTTGTTCCATTAAATTTTGAACCTTTTTAGCCCCTTTTTCTTTATAAGACCAATGGGATGCTAAACCTTTCTCGGCGATTTCGTCCATTTCATAGGTTCGCACTTGGACTTCAAATATTTGACCAGAAACACCAAAAACCGTCGTATGCAAGGATTGATACATATTTTCCTTAGGGTTAGCGATATAATCTTTAAATCTTTTAGGCATCGGCCGAAAATGGGCATGAATAAGACCAATAACTTGATAACATTCGGCTTCTTCTTCAACAAAAACTCTTAAAGCTAAAATATCATAAATTTGATCCCATTTTTTGCCATTATTAAGCTTATTATAAATACTATAGACACTTTTAACCCGGCCTTTAATTTGAAATTTAAGACCGGCATCCGTCAAAATCGTAATAATGGCTTGTTTCATTTCTTCTAAGTATTCATTTAATTCTTCCACCGTATCATTTAATTTTTCTAAAATATCATTATAGACATCGGGTTTTAAATAATAAAGGCTTAAATTTTCGAGTTCACTTTTAAGCGAATTTATCCCTAACCGATGAGCAATAGGCACCAAAACTGACATTGTTTCTTCCGCTTTTTGTTTTTGCTTTTCGGGTTCAATAGCCCAATTTGTTCGCATATTATGAAGCCGATCGGCTAGTTTCAAATAAAGAGTTCTGACATCTTCGGTTAGCCCAACTAAAATATTTCTTAAATAAATACTGCTACTTTCATTTTGATTCGGCAGTTCCAATTTATTAATCTTGGAAATAGACTCGACGATATTGGCTACATCAGACCCAAAAAGGCTTTCAATTTCTTCTTTCGAAGATGCACCATGATTAATCGTTTCATGAATTAAAGCCGCGATTAAAGTCGTATCATCAACATTTAAACCCATCAAAATTTTGCATACTTCTAAAGGATGCGTAATAAAATCATCCCCACTTTGTCTTTTCATTCCCTTATGTTGGGCTTCCGCGAAAAGATAAGCTTTTTTTATTTCGGCAAAATTTTCTCTCTTTTTTAAATCTTTTTCTAACTCAGAAAAAGTTATATTTGTCATATTACTCACCTAATTTAATATTATTTTATAAGTAAAACTTACATTTTCATTATATAACAAATAACCAGGCAAATAAAGGTGAAAACATGAAAAAATGTGAAAATATCTTTCTAAAATCGACGTTTATCCTAATAATAAGTGGTTTTTTGACAAAAATTTTAGGTTTTATTATTCGCATTGTTTATGCCCGAATCATTGGCGAAGTTGGGGTTTCCCTTTATTCTATTGCTATGCCCACCTACTCTTTATTACTTACGATTTCAACTCTGGCCATTCCGACTTCCATTGCCAAACTTATTGCCGAAGCTTCCATTCAAAATAAGCGTAGTTTAAAAATTTTAACCACGAGTGCTTTTATTATTTTAAGTATCAATTTTGCTTTAATAATTATTATGCTTTTTTCTTCGAAATTTATTGCCGAAGTTTTACTTAAAGAAGCGCGAGTCTATCCCATTTTAATTGCCATGGCTTTAACTTTACCCTTTGTTTCTATTTCCAGTGTCTTTAAAGGTTATTTTTATGGCAAACAAAATATGATTCCGCATGCTACTAGTAACGTCATTGAACAAATTATAAGGCTGATGATAATTTATTTTATCTTACCGATTCTAATGCAAAAAAACGTTTTAATTGCCGTCATTGGCCTAGTTTTACTAACGATTATTTCCGAGATATCCTCAATTATTGTTTTTTTATTTTTCCTACCTAAAAAAATTAAACTTTCCCGTTTAGAAATGAAACCCGATTTTACAACAACTAAAAGTATTTTAGATATTTCACTACCAACCGTCTCAAGTAGAATCATTGGTAACATTGGTTATTTTTTTGAACCCATAATCTTAACTAATTTTTTACTTTTATGTGGCTATTCTAATAACTATATTTTAACCGAATATGGGGTTTATAATACCTATGCCTTATCGCTTCTTACAATGCCATCTTTTTTTATAACGGCAATTTCCATGTCTATATTACCTGAGATAAGTAAATATTATGTCAATAAAAATATGAAAATGGTCAAAAAAAGAATAAAACAAGGCCTACTTTTTGCTTTTATCTTAGGCTTATTTTTTTCTACTTTAATATTTATCTTCCGTGATTCTCTTTTATTTACTTTATACAAAACCACCAGTGGTAGCAATTATATCAAAATATTAGCCCCCATCTTTGTATTATTTTATTTAGAAGGGGTACTTATTTCTTCACTTCAAGCTTTAAATAAAGCCAAAATTACCATGAATATTTCTTTAATTGGTGTCGTTATTAAACTTTTAACATTGGCTATTTTTTCTTTTGCTCATATTGGTATTTACAGTTTAGTTATCTCCGAAATTACTAATATTTTCTTTGTTGTTTTTGCCAATTTTTATTACCTTAAAAAATTCTTTGCCAAATAAAAACTAGAAAACTTTATCGTAATCTAGTCTATATTTAATTTATATTTCCAATTTAAATGGGTCCGTTTCCGTGCCAGATCCCCCTGTTATTTTCACGCCGGATGATAAATATACGACTGGACGTATGCCACGGCCAGAATACACATTATAGGTAGGGTAGCTAAACACATCACCCGTAGTACTCAAACACCGCGCTATATCGCCCTCCATCGAAGAACGGGAAATAGTCCATTCGGTTATTCCTAAATATAACCAATCATTATCTTTTATATCATCACCACTATGACCACTTGCATTGGTTGGCCAATATTTGGGTAAGGTTCCATACATATAATCACTTAAATACATTAAACCGACGTGTGCATTATATGTTAAATCATTTTGGCCACTACATTCTCTTGGTGAACTGGGATTTCCTTGGTCATAACAATTTTTACTTGAGCTTGTTAATTTTTCTGTTCCTAATTCAATATTATAGATTCTCCTGGCATCAACATTCGAATTCGTATAACCTCCTACTTGCCATTCATGTTCTACCACCATTGATTTATAAGGTTCTTCTATCGCATTATAATATGTTTCATTTAAATTCTTGGTATTCAAATTACTTGCCGCCCACATATTGACATTGTTACTACTTGAATTTGTTCCATTTGTACTATTCCAATAGTAACTTGCAAACGTTGTAAGTTTTCCTTTATAATTAGCTTTATCATAACCATAATTGCCATAATAAGCACTATTTTCTATAGCTAATTCATCTCCTAAGTCTTCTTTAGTAGCCGCATCTGCTTTGATTATTTTTGCTTCATATTCGTCACTATCATTTTTAAATAAACCAATTATTCGATATAAATTTTTA
>CANROR010000058.1 GCA_947632275.1 uncultured Bacilli bacterium
TTTACTTTCTCTTCCAATACTATCTTTCAATTTAATTTTAACATTATATTCTTGATTAGCTTCTAGAGTTTCTATTACTTGCGTTTTTGTACCAACAAACCATTCTTGAACTACACTTCCATCTTTCTTTTCAACTTGATATGAATATTCACTTATAGGATTAGTACTTTCTTTGGTATTAGTTGTTAAAGTAACACTGTTCCATTGTTGATTTGTTATATCTACACTTTCTACTTCAGGATAAATATATTCTAAAGTACTTACTGTTTGTTCATAAGCTATACTTTTTACATGATTACTATCTTCAACTTCGATCTTTATATCATAACTACTGGTATCACTTAAGCTTTCATAAGTATATTCATTAGAAGCTATCGATGTAATTAAATCTCCATCTTTATAGTAATGATATGTTGTTATACTTCCATCTCTTCCTTCGGCATCTACTGTTGCTTTAATGGTATTTAAAGTAGAAGTAAATGTTACATTATTTATTATTGGTTCTTTATATTCATTTGTTGTGACTTCGGTTTGATATGTATTTGATTTCATTCCCGATTCATCTTCGACATAACTATAGATTGTATATTTCGTATTTGGTTGTAATCCTTCAAAAGTATAACTTGGTTCTGTTGTTTCTTCATATTTTACAGTTTCCGCACTCATTAAGGCTATGCCATTTTGTATTTGTTCCTTAGCTTCTTCATATCCATAGTAATATTTAACTATTTTTTCTGTTCCTTGGTCAATGGTTGGTGTAAACTCAATTGTATTATAAGTTTTTCTACTTCACTATTATTTACACTTGGTAATTCATAACTTGGCATATCTTTGGTAGTTATATACACTTTCCCACTTAAACTCTTTCCGGCATTAGCATTTTGGTTAACATCTTTAAAATTGACTAATGTTACTTTTACTTGCCATTTTTGTTCTCTTTCAGGATTTGCTTTGATATCATAATCACTGGTTATTAAAAAAGTTTCATTTTTCTTTTTTGTTATATCATATCCACCTTCAACCTTTTTTAAACCTACAATATTATCGACTGTTTTTCCTAATGGATCAATTACTTCTAAAATTATTTCTGGTCTTTCTTCTTCCGTGGTATATTCAAAATCATTTTCTTCAATTACAAAGAATAAATTATAATTGGCTTCGGCTTTATTCGTTTCATCATTAGCAAGTAAATGAGCACTTAATTCTACCCCATCACCTAAGCTTTTACTATCTGGACCAAAGTTATCTTGACTAGCATTTATGACAATATCACTATAATCTTTTATGCCATCACTATTATGTTCATCGTTTATAGTATCATCTGTTACATTGATATCTTTTAAACTAAAGGTTAGGTTATCAACAGTTCCCGTTTTAACATTGGTAAGAGCAGAAGTACCATCACTCATTTGAGCTTGGAAGTAAGCGTATGATGCTCCAATTAATAAAAAGACGATGTAGACTATTTCAATTACATTGACTATTTTAAATTTTGACAACTTAATTTTTCTATCATTCATTCCCGTTTACTTCCTATCATTATTAGTTTAACCTTATTGTGATTCTAAATACATTATACATTCAATTAGATGTAATTTAAACTATTTTTCTATTATTATACTTTAAGTATAATTCAAAATTTTTTAATTAACAAGAATAAATTACTACTCTAAGTAAAAGTTAATTGCTATATATTTTGAAATAATGTTACTAAAGGTGGTAAAGGAATGCAAAAGGAAAAGAAATTACTATTGAATAATATGCAACATTTAAGAGAAAAACAAAACCTAACTCAAGTAAAACTAAGTATGTTAGTTGGTGTTTCCCAACAAAGTATAACTTTTTATGAAAGTAGTACGCGTCTTCCATCTTTACCAGTTGCTTTAAAAATTGCTAAAACTCTTCATACAAGTGTTGAGGGTTTAATAAATGAAAATGATATTATTGCTAAATATTATGCTTTACCCATGCAAGACCAAGAAACAGTTAATTTATTAATTGAAACTTTATATAGTAAATTAAAATAAACGCAAATAAAAATCTACCAGCTTAGCTGGTAGTTTTATTATGCACTAGAAGTGCATCTTACTGGCAGCACTAGATTGTGCTCCGAAATTGTCTAACTTCTGCACTACTTTTACTACTTGCTATTACTTAAATAGCTTAAATTGTTTTACTTTTTTTCCTGTAAAAGGATCTACGTACTCTTTGCTACTCATATCATCTGCTAATTTGTCTTCTTTTAATTGATTTGCTATATATTCTTGTATTGCTTTTGTATTTTTTCCTACTGTATCTACGTAGTATCCCCTACACCAAAATTGACGTTGTCCGTACTTATATTTCATATCCGCATGTCTGTCGAATATCAACAATGTACTTTTTCCTTTTATATATCCTATTGCTCCTGATACACTCATCTTCGGTGGTATACTTATCAACATATGTACGTGGTCTGGACATAATTCTGCTTCTATTATTGTTATTTCTTTTCTTTCACAAAGCATTCTTATTATTTTTCCAATATCAACCCTTAATTGATTGTAAATTACTTTTCTTCGAAATTTTGGAGCAAACACTACGTGGTATTTACAATTCCTCTTCGTGTGTGCTAAACTATTTACGTCCATTTAGGACACCTCCTTTTCAATTTAGTGCTTTTAGTTAAACAGCATTTTATCAAAGGAGTTTTTTCTTTGCAACGCTAAAGCTTTTTAGAACCCCCAGTATAACTGGGGGTTTTCGTTACACAAGAAAAAATAATCTCTATTGCTAGAGATTATTGAATTATTAATTTAATTATTCTTCTTCAGTTGATGTAGGATTATTGTATTCAGCTAAGATTTTTTCTTCAAACATGGCTCTTGTTTCAGAATTAATTGGATGAGCAATGTCTTCATATTTATCTTCTGCTACTTTCCGACTAGGCATAGCGATAAATAATTTGTCAGTTCCTTCAATGATGCGGATATTTCTTACTACAAAGCAATCATCAAGTGTTACTGTAGCATATCCTTTCATCCGAGAACCTTCTCTTTCAACTTTGTGTACCTTAACGTTTGTAATTTCCATTTCTTTACCTCCAAATTACTTTAAGTTTACATTTATATTGTACTTTAAATCTCTTCATTTTGCAATAATTTTTATAAATATTTTATTTTTACTTCGCCAGTTATGACATCTCGATAAGTAAAACTTTTTTCTTCACCGTTTATTAACACGGTGAAAATGTTAGGATATACCTTATAAAGAAGCCCTTCATAACGATCAATGCGATTTCTTAAGCCATAAACACTTACTCGCACTTTTTTATTTAAATTTTTATTTATTTGCTCTTTAATAATATTTAAGTTCATTTTTCTCCTTACCGGGGATAACCCACATACATTAAGCCATTACACATGATGCCACCCATACCATCTTTGCCATATTTGGTTTTTTCGAGTAAATCAATTAAGTCAATTTCTTTATTACGTTCGGTTAAAGCAATAGTGCTAGCAATAATCGCCGGATCAAGAGTATGAATATTAACTCGTTTGGGACTGGAAGCAAAATTAGCACCTGCCTTAATTAATTCTTCGTAATCACTTTGACAAGCTCCCGCGATAATAACTAATTTTTCATGACTTTTTTCATACTTCCGAGCAACTTTGACCGCTTTCACAAAATAAGCGGAATTTTTATAATTGTTAATATCATTAATGTCGCCTTTTTTCTTATAATAAGCATCATGACCCGTCAAAATAATAATGTCGGGTTTATATTCAATTAATAATTGCATCAGTTGTTCATAAATATTTTTTTCATTAATCTTTTTGCCAATTGCCATAATGCCATTAGTTTTATAAAATTTTAAACACCGTTCTAAATATTCTTCATCGCCATCCACTGAATATTCGTAAGTAACCTTTCCAATCATTTTATCCTCACCTCTTTAATATAATTTAATTTTTTTAGTTTCACCTAATCCAAATTTGTATTTTATTTGAATGGTATTATCTCTATAAAGCGTTATGCTTTCAATCAATTTATTAATCCAATCTTTTAAAAATATTTTGTTGTTAATAAAATCCACATAATCATTTAATATTTCAGTCCTCTTAACATTCAAATTTTTTTCATCTACTAAACAATTTAATTCAGTTTCAAGTTTTTCTTTATTGGCAATTTCATCGCTTCTTTTTTTTAAAAATTCATCCAGTGATATTTCGTTATTTGTCTTTTTTAAATATAAATTTTCAATTGTTTTCTTTTGGCAAGCAATTAGTTCTTCCAATTTGGTAATTTTAGAAGATAATCTTTCTTTTTTATTCACTTGATCTGATACAATATCTACAATTTTTTCACCATCCACATAGTTGTTTATTAATTCTTTAATATTATCTAACACAATTAAGTTTAGCTTTGTATCTCTAATACTTCTTGATAAGCATTTCTTGCGGTGATATTTTTTATTACAATCAAACACAAAAATTCTTTTATTACCAATTACTACTGAATTGGGTGTCATTGGCTGACCGCATACTCCACATATTACTAAACCACGCAATGCACCATTATATTCATTTGTGCCTCGACGAATTACACGATTTACAAGTTTATTATTTGCTTCATTAAATAAATTTTTCGATACTATTGGTGGATGAGAATTTTCTATATATTGATATTCACAAGGTGGTATATATTTCCTTTTTTTTACTTTATACCCCAAACTAATACTTTTTCTTTTTATCAAAACTCCGGTATATATTTTATTTTTTATGATTCTTCTAATAGTATTTCTGGTCCAATCATAACATTTACCTTCTATTTCTTTTTGTTTTAAATATTTTGCTGGGCATAATATTCCTTCTTCATTTAATTTACTTGCTATTTCATTCATATTAATGCCTGATGCTGCTTCTGTAAAAATTCTTTTAACAATACTTGCTGAATAGTCGTCTATTTCTAAAGTTCTTCTACCATCTTTAGTAATTATTTTGTATCCATAAGTTGCATAACAGCTTATATAAAACTTATTATTCGTTTGTTGTTCTGCGGCTATTTTTCTTTTAATGGATGCTTGTTTCACAACATTATCATTTATTATTGTTTTAAATGCTAAGATAAATTCTTTTTGATCCTCTGTAAGATTATCACTGTCATACTCATCATATATGGCAATAAATCTTATCTTATTTTTAGGAAAATAATCGCTAATATAATATCCTGTTTCTAAATGTTCCCTTCCTAATCTTGATAAATCTTTTACTATTACAGTTTTTATTTTTCCCATTTCGATATCATTTTTTAATTCATCAAAACCTGGGCGATCAAAGTTTATTCCAGAAAATCCATCATCTACATAAAATTTATCAATAGTTAAATTCATATTTTTAGCATAAAGGTTAATAGCCATTTTTTGATTAAAAATACTAAAAGAAGATTCTTCAACCGTTTTTTCAAAATCTTTTTCGGACAATCTTACATATCCTACCGTCATCTTTTTATTTTCCATTTAATTACCCGCTATCCTAAATTTAAAATATATTTGGACCTTTTTATCTTTATTAATAGTTATTTTACTTATAATTTGATTAAGCATATTTTTGTCATAATTCTTTGCTGCTAAAAAGTTATTAATAATTTTGGTTTTTAATTTATTATTTATTAAATCTTCTTTTGATTTGTTAATCATTAATTTTATATTAACTATATCAGATCCCAAAGTTTCTTTTTCTTTGCTAAAAGTATTTTTTATACTGATAAATTCTTCTTCTGAAATAATATGTTGGCATTTATCCATGTGTAATTCCGCCAAAGCTTTATCCAATTTTTTCAGTTTTAAGCATTTTTCGTTTAAGTCTTTTTGGTAATTATCAAAAATGGTGTTTGATTCTTTTAAATAATTATTATATTCATTATCAAACTTTTCTCCGTTAGCATAAGTTTGGAAGATTTTTTTTATTTGATTTAACACTTCCTCATTTAATAAATCTTCTCTATAATAATGCATACTACATATTCCATTCCGGTATCTTGCATAATTTCTACAACAAAATATTGGTACAATTTCATTATTAGCTTTCTTTGTACGACGAACAAGCATTGGACTACCACAATCAGCACATATTACCAATCCCTTTAGTAAATAATCATATTTTTTTGTTCTTGTTGTACTATTAACTTTAGTTTTTTTTAAACTATTTACTTCATTAAAAAGTTCTTTGCTAATAATTGGTTCATGTGCATTCTCAATAGAGATCCATTTGTCTTTTGGTAACAAATGTTTTTTTGTTCCTTTAGGTCCGGCACACTCGTACTTTCTTTGATGCATTATTCCAAGATAAACTTCATTTTCTAATATTCGACTAATAGTACATGGCTTCCATATATTAGTAGTAAATGTTGTTTTTCCTTTTCTTTTATTATATACGCTAGGGGGTAAAATACCTTCATTTGTTAACTCTCTAGCAATCATATTTTCAGTAGTACCATTCTTTCGCATATTAAAGATTCTTTTAACTATTTTTGCTGCATAATCATCTATAACAAATTTTCTATTATCTTCTTCTGAACGCTTATAACCATACGGAATGGTGCTACCAACATATAATCCTTGTTTCATTAATCCATGTCTAATATTACGATATTTCCTAGAAGTATCTTTTAAATATATATGATTCATTACTGTTTTAAAAGGAATCATATCATCAGATTCATTATATTTATATGAATCATACGAATCAAGCGGGGATATTAACCTCACATTTTTTTCAGGAAAATATTTATAGATATAATACCCCGTTTCTAAATATTCTCTACCTAATCGGGAAAAGTCTTTTACAATAACACAATTAATTATTCCGCATTCTATATCATTAATCATTTCTTTAAATGCTGGGCGAT
Source organism: uncultured Bacilli bacterium (assembly GCA_947632275.1). GTDB lineage: Bacteria > Bacillota_I > Bacilli_A > RF39 > UBA660 > Onthocola_B. Next base: position 6,889 of record CANROR010000058.1, read on the forward strand.
TAAAATTACTTCCCGAAAAACCATCATCAGCATAAATTTTATATAATTTTATATCATGTTCATTACAATAATTAGTAATATATTCCTTTTGATTAATAATACTCAAACTATTTTCTTCTCCATCTTGAATTTTTTGCTTATCCTTTTCAGATAATCTAACATATCCTGCTGCAATCATTTCTTTAGAATTAGCTACATTACAATAATTTTCAATATTCATTAGTCCTCTCCATTTCTTTGTAATTCGAACTACGGATAAAGCATAACCCATTTCAAAAAAGAAATCGAAGGTACAAATTTATTAATTTTTATAGTTTTTCATACTTGACTCAATGTACTCTCTAAATATTTTTAAAATAAATTCTTCAATAGGCATTCCATTATCATTATAAATACATATTACAGTATCTTTATCAGTCATCAAGCCCTCCAACAAATTGTATGAGCTTAATTATTTTTTAATGATAACGAAATAGCAAGAGCTTTATCAACTTC
>CANROR010000059.1 GCA_947632275.1 uncultured Bacilli bacterium
TTTTTAGACTATTTTAATTTTTAAATCGTTGGTTATAATATCATTAAAATTAACATCTATCATTGAATTTTCTAAAAAATCTATAATTAAATCTTCAATAGTTTTTAATGAGCATAATTTCCAATTAAATGGAATCGAATTGTAAATTATACAAACCTCATCTTTATCGAAATAATCTTTTCCATTTAGAAATCTTTTTATAATGTTTTGATTTATTTTGTTAGTTTGAGAAGCATACTCAATTACTTTTGATTTACTAACAATCTTTTGTTTACACCATTTTATATCTTCTTGTAAAAATATGCCGCTCAACTCATATATTAAACATTTAAGATATAAATTTATGCTTATGTCGAATTTGTTATCTTCATCGCATAATTGCGCCATATTTAAGTAATTAAAGTACAATTGACTGTAGTATTTCTTTGCTTCATATTCTAAATTTCTTTTTTGTAAAATATTCCATACATAATCGTTAAATTTATAATTTGGGTTATTTATCTTTGTTTTAATTTCGTAATACTCTTTAGGAGTAATTTGATATTGTTGATGTCTATGCAATTCTACGTATTCCAAATGTGAATTATAGAAATTGTTTCCTTTATTCGATTTTACATAATAATTATCTATTTCTTTATAAATAGGAACAGGAATATTATTATGTAAAATCCTTGCTATTAAATTACTTTTATTTCCAGTGGTAGGTAGATTATTGTTTTTTAATAGATTTTTTAGTTCGTTAACTTTTAATAATTCTATAATTTCTTCTTTATTTGCATTTCTTAAGTAATCATTTGCTATAAGTTCTTTTAGAAATATATTAATATTAAATATCCCACACTCACTTTGAAAATAAAGTGGTGCTTCATTATTTTTATATAACTTTTTTGGTTTATTATATATCCATAAAACAATTGTTGTAGCATATTCTTTCATAAATTGTTTATAATTATTACTTTTTATTTCTAATTTTACGGGTTTGTTACAATTTGAACAAAATAAATTTTTATTTAATAATTGTCCACAATTTTCACAGTATTTTGGCTTACTATTAGTAATATTAGATGTATTTAAAGAATTTATTTTTTCTAAAAAAGATTTACCTTTTTCTATAAAATTTGCTAATTTAGTCATAATTTTGTCCTTTTTTCTCTAGCAATACCAATTATTTTTACAGGTAATTTTTCGATTTGCTCTATATTATAAAATGTTGGTTTGTAACCATCACTATTATTTAAATTTCCAGGTATAAGAGTGATTCCTGCCTCTGATATAGAAACATTCTTAAAAGTAGCATCATCACCATTTACCATAACGGCACAATCTTTATTGTTTGCTATTGTGTAATCGCTAGTTTGTTCGAATATAACTGTATCGCCTTCGTTATATTTAGGATACATACTATCTCCACTAATTCTTAAACCATAGAATTGTTTACCACCTTTTGTCCAATCTCTAGGAATATCAATATATTCTAATATATCTTGTTGGGCTTCGATTGCTATTCCGGCTTTGATTGTTCCTAATACAGGTATTTGTATTGTATCAGAAGTAGTAGGAACAACCTCGGCATTATCATAAATAATTGATGATCCTATTAATGTTTGTAATGATACATTAAAAAATTCAGCTATCCTTATCACATCAGTCATAATTGGAGTTCTTTGCCCTAATTCCCATTTTCCAATAGTTGAATAATCTTTTCCAAGTTTTTCGGCAAGTTGTTTTTGAGTAAGCTTACTTTGGACTCTTAGATGTTTTAGATTTGACGAAAAATTATTTTCCATTTTTACCTCCTTCTTGTAAGACAAATTGTCAAAAATTCTTAATTCTAAAAGTAAATGCAATTTTTATAACTTGAGTTGTTTTTACTTTCAGAATTAAGAAAAATTATTTTTTTTGTAAAAAATTATTTTTTTTGTAAAAAATTGTTGCATTTTTCAAAATATAGCGTATAATTTAATACAACACTTGCTAGAAATATTGTTCTTTGATAATTAGATAATGAACCATATGAAAGACAAGACGCACACTTGTATGGATAATATCTTAGCTTATTACCTGAATGGGAGGCTTTTCGGGGGATTGAGAAAGCTTTAGTAGCAATATTAAAGCGAGGACCTACAAAGTAGGAAAAAGATATTAGTAGTTTAGTATATGGGTTTATAACGCACAGGACTAATCGTGATAATCAAAAACTTTCTGAGAGAAAACGGAAGAATAACTTTATACCACTAGGGTAGCGCCTAGAGTTATATAAAGAAAGAGCTTTAAGTCATTTTGTAGTTGATGTCTAGTGATAGACTATAAGATTAGAAACTGGTTAAAGTAGCACAAATCTACAACCCTATAAACAGGGTTAGGGTTTAAATGCATAAGGAAAAAGATCCTTAATTAATATTTTTTTTAAAACCTATGCGTGTGAAATTTGAGGGTGGAAGTCCCTTATGGTGCTCGTAGGTAGGAAAAGAATAAAGGTCGCTCCTTTATGAGGGTTTCTACTGGCCATTGGCGGAAATAAAAAATAAACGTCTATATTAAATTAATGAGAGAATCATCATTATCTAATTATTAAAGAACAATAAAAGCTAAAATGATTGCAAAAATCATTTTTATTTTGCATTAAAATAGGTATAATAGGTGCTAAAGGAGAAGGAAAAAGTATGATTTTTAAAGATTTAATTGCTTATTTAGAAGATACGGAAAATATTTCAGTTTCTCTAAAAGATTACTATCATGCCTTTAATTATAATCACGATACTTTTACTGCTATATTAAATGAGGGACTTAAAGCTAAAATTTTATTACATAAAAGGGGAACAGGTTATAATGGTCTTTTTTATATTAGCTTATGTCGAAATGAAAATTGCCTTAATTCCGCATATGGTATGTTAAAAACGCATCCGGCTTTTATTATTGATGGTCAAATTAAAACTTTTAAAACGAAAAATATTGTTCATGATTCTAATTATCCTTTAATATTGTGTAATACTTTTTTGCCTTTTCGAGGTAGTTCTTATGATGATGAATATCAATGTTTTTTAAAAATAGCTCCGGAAAAGATTAAAGCGATTCGTTATGAATTAAATTCCGTAATTGATAATAGGAAAGAATTTCAAAGTAAATTATTAATTTTGCAAAACATAATGCAAGATTTAGAAATGCTAAAGAAAAACATTCCTGTTATTGACATGGAAAGACAAAAAGAATTTAATCGTGATAAGGTTTTAGCTTTAAAACTAACCAAATAAAAAAGACTATTCATCAGGATAGTCTTCGAGTAATGTTTTGGATTTATGCGGTTCATCAAAAAGTAAATCATTATAATTTTGTTGTCTTAAAGCTTCATATAAGACAATAGCCACGGTATTGGCTAAATTTAGGCTTCGGACATTGGCCGTCATCGGAATCCGCATGCAATGATCTAAATTATTTTTTAAGATGTGTTTATCAATACCAGTTGATTCTTTGCCAAAAATAAAATAGATATTTTCTTCAGAATTAGAATAATCAAAAGTTGTATGCGGTTTATGACCATATCTCGTCAAAAAATAATAGGTTCCTTTATTTTTACGAGCAAAATCTTCATAATTTTCATAAATAGTATAATCACATTTAGCAATATAATTGACACCACTTCTTTTAATAGAGGCCTCATCCATTTTAAAGCCTAAAGGCTTAATTAAGTGCAGACGAGCATTTGTAGCAATGCAACTGCGCATAATATTGCCCGTATTTTGGGGTATTTCGGGTTCAAATAAAACAATATTTATCATTTAGTAAAAACTCCTTTCATTAAAAAAGGCCTTTTTATTGGCCTTCAATTTCATAAATATCAATAATTTTTTGAAAGTCGCCAGCATTAATCATATTTTGATCTTCCCGTAGTACCACTTCTTTAAGATTACCATCTTGATAATAAAGAATAACTGGTAACTTAGTAATTAAATTAGTATCAAACGCATTGTTTATTTGTTCTAAATAATTGTCGGTTTTAATTAATTCAGTCGCATCATAATAATAGAAACGATCACTTAAAGAATAATTATCAATGATACTTTTTAAGTTCTTTTCTAAAGAGTAGGTATCTTTATCATCAGCATAACTAATTAAAACAAAATATTCATTAGGAGCTTCTTGTAAAATTTGATCTACTTCTTCTAAATTTTTAATTTCTAAAGATAATGTTTGGGTACTTAAAAGATAACTTTCATGCATTTTTTCTCTGGTGCGTGCACTATTTACGCGATAAAAGTAAAAAGCCACAAGAGCAATAAGCAACACCACAATCACAACAATCATTATAATTTTTTTTCTTTGTTCAGGGTTTCTTTCAGTTTCCTTTTTAACATTTGTTTTTTTCTTTTCGGCCATTTTGATTCACACCTTTCTATTAACCTATAATAATATTAACATAACTTTTTTATTTTGAAAATACTAATTTATTCGTCATCTTTTTTTTCTTCTAATTTTACTAAAACTTCGCGCGGTTTAGAACCATTTTGGGGTCCAACAATGCCTCTGGCTTCTAATAAATCCATCATATTGGCGGCGCGATTATAACCATAATGGAAACGTCTTTGAATTAAAGAAGCACTGATTTTACCAGTTTGAATCGCAAATTCAACAACCATATTATAATCATCATCCGTATCCGAATTACTGCCACCACCGGCATAAGTCGCCGAACTTTCTTGGGTTAAATTAACAAAATCATCATTATATTTCGCGGTTGCTTGTTTTTTACAATAATCAATTAATCTTTTAATTTCATCATCGTTAACAAAACAACCTTGAACCCGGATGGGAGCACTTTCACCCATTGGAAAGTATAACATGTCCCCACGTCCAAGTAATTTTTCGGCACCACTTTGGTCTAAAATAGTCCGGGAATCAATTTGACTGGAAACTGCAAACGAAATTCGGGAAGGAATATTATTTTTAATTAAACCAGTTATGACATCAGTAGAAGGCCTTTGAGTTGCCACAATTAAATGAATTCCGGCGGCCCGAGCAAGTTGCGTAATTCGGGTAATTGAATCTTCTACTTCTTTAGAAGCAACGAGCATTAAATCGGCAAGTTCATCAATAATAGTAACAATATAAGGCATATGCATTAATTGTTTTTCGGGATGTTTTTTATTTTCTTTATCTACCCAGGCATTGTAGCCCGCGATATTTTTAACTTCTTTATCACTGAAAAGTTGGAACCGGTCATCCATTTCTTTGACTACGCGTTGTAAAGTAAGACTGGCTTTTTTCGGATCACTTACTACTGGACATAATAGGTGAGGTATTCCATTATAATTGGTAAGTTCGACCTTTTTAGGGTCAATTAGAACGAGTTTTACTTCGTTCGGTTTATAACGCATTAAAATGGAAGCAATAATACCATTGATACAAACGGATTTCCCACTCCCAGTGGAACCGGCAACTAAAAGGTGAGGCATTTTAGTTAAATCCATAACCTTACTAGTACCCATGATATCTTTACCTAAAGCCGCGCAAATGGCCGCAGTAGAATTTAAATTTTCAGGACTTTCTAACACTTCGCGAAGACTGACGCTGGCAATCGTCGGATTAGGGATTTCAATCCCAATTGTATTTTTGCCCGGGATTGGTGCTTGAATAATAACATCTTTACTAGCTAAGGCTAAAGCAATTTCTTTATTAATATTAACAATTCGTGAAACTTTGGTGCCACTTGGAACGGTAAGTTCATATTGCGTTACGGCCGGACCAATGTGAATGGCGACCACTTTGGCTTTTTCAATGCCAAAATCATTTAAAACCCGTTCGAGAATTTCTTTATTACTTCGCGTAAAATCGGTCGAATTAATTTTCTTTTGTTTGACGGGATCAAATATTTGTTGAAATTTTGGTAAGACATACGTGCCGGTATCCGCGACTTCTTCTTGGGGTGAGGCTAAAGATTCTTGTGGAGCCGGTTTTTGTTTTAATTCATCGATACTCGTAATTATTACTTTATCATTTTTATCTTCTTCTTTTTCTTTGGCTATTGGTAACACATTGGTGGCATCACTAATTTCCACTTCATCGCTAGTTTCATTTTCTTTTGAGCTTTTATCCGGCGCCATAATTTTTTGGAAAGGTCGGAATAATTTTTGAAATAGATCCGAAAGGGTAATATCAAAACCTAAAATAATACTAAAGATTAATAAAATAACTAAAATAATGGAAGTACCAGTTTTGGCAAATAAAGAAGCTAAAGCAAATAAAGATATGGCCCCAATGAAACCGCCACCAATAATAATGGATTTGGTGCCATCGGTGTTAATTGCCCCGGTATTCGGAATGGTACTCATTCTTTCCATATAATTTTCATAAGTTTTAGGTAAAATATCTTTCGGACTATTTTCTAAGGCTAAAAATTCATAATGGGAAAAAATTAAAAGAACTAAAAAAGCAATTATTAAACCAATTAATCGCGGATTACTAAATTTCGGCATTTTTCGTTGGAAAAGCATATATATTCCCAAAGCAATAACGCTTAAAATAATAACAATCCACCAAGTACCCGCTAAAAACATGGCAAATTTTTTGATTATGGCACCAATAAAACCAAAACCAAAACCAATAACGCCCACTAAAATTAAAATTAAACCCGTAAGTTCAACATTCATTTTAGAATTTTTTGCATCTTTTGTCTTTTTCTTTTTTGCCATCTATCTTCACCATCATAATTATAACGTAACATTTCCGTTTTTTCAATTTTTTCCGCTTTCAAGTTGACGTTTTAATCTTGTTTGTTATGTTAACCCATACCAATTTGGGAATATTAACTAAGATATAAAAGAAGGAGGAAAAAATTAATGTTATTTGATGAAAATTTTGATTTTTTTGGTTTAGATTTTGATTCTTTAGCCAAAGAAGAGTTAATGAAACAAACAACAGATTACGATGTATTAAGTGCGGATGAAGGCTTTTTACGCGGCAATATGTATAAAAATGAATTTAAACCATATAAGAACTATACTTATCGCAAAATAAGTCCGGTGGGTAAACGCGATCAATTATTATTTGATATTATGAAATATGATTTTGCGATTAATGATTTAAATTTAGTTTTAGATTTGCATCCGGATGATACGCGTTTATTAGAATTATTTAAAAAATATGTGGCTCTTTTATGTGAAAAAGAGTTAGAG
>CANROR010000060.1 GCA_947632275.1 uncultured Bacilli bacterium
AACCGTGGCAAGTAAAAGTTGGAATAGTATAACGGTAAGTGTAATAGCTACAAAAGGAACCGCCGATATAACTAAATATTATTTTAGTGATGATAATGGAGGAAATTATAATTATAGTACGACAACGAATCAAGTAAGTTTGACGGGAATAGATCCTGATGTAAGCAAAAGCATTAAAGCTTACGTGGAAGATAGTAATGGCCGAAGATCTGGAGATTCTGCTACTCTTACTGCAGCAACTGATAGTTATACTGTGCCAAGTGTTACTATAGATGGAACTCCAACAGTAACAACTTCTAGTATAAAAATAAGTTATACCGGCACCGATAATAGCGGAAAAATAAAACAATATCGTTTTTTCCTAAATGGATCGCAAGTGGCAACAGCTGATAATGCCGCAGGCACTTTTTCCTACACTTATAGTTCAGGAATAAAATCTGGTACGGCGTACAAAGTTAAAGTGCAAGCAGTGGATACTAATATAAAGCCAAGTACTGGGACGGAATTTGTTTCAGCCTATAGTGATGAAAAAAGTGTAACAACTTTAAAATCAGGATGGGTTACAGAATCAAGCTGTAAAAAATATTATGTAAGCGGGAAAGCAACAACTGGTTGGAAAACAATTTCTAGTAAAAAATACTATTTTAAATCCAATGGATGTATGCAAACTGGTTGGTTAACATCTGGCTCTAATAAATATTATTTTAATAGCAGTGGAGTAATGCAAACTGGTTTTAAAACAATAAGTTCCAATAATTATTGCTTTAGTAGTAGTGGAGTAATGTTAACTGGTTGGGTAACCGTTAAAGGTGATAGTTATTGTACTAAAAGTCAATGTCGGTTTTTTAGCAAAAGTGATGGCCATTGGCTTAATTATGCTCATTGTACCGATAATCTTTGCTCTTATAATACTGGTTGTGGAGTTGCATGTCCATCAGGTGCTCCAGTATGTAACGCCTAATTTTAATCTTAAGCTATATAAAATTTAGAAAAAATACTTTTGAATAAATTTCGAAAGTATTTTTAATTATGTATTTTGTCCTTATTTTTATAAATAAATACTTGTTTTTCATTACTAATTTTGGTATTATTAATATAATAAAAGGGTGATTATATGGAAAATAATGAACCATTATTAAAAGACGAAAAAGAAGAGCTTAATGTGACATTAGGGGAAACAAGTAATGATTTTAATTCAAAAGAAAGTGAAGATACTACAAGCCCAGAAACAGAACAAAATGTTGAAACTTCTAAAGTGCATGAAGAAGAAAATTCGGCTAAAGAAGAAGTAGCCGAAGAAAAAGTTGAAACTTCCAAAATGAGTCAAGAAGAAAATAATTCGGAATCGGATTATCAAGTAGAGGAAAAATATAAAAAAGAAGTTATAAAACCTTTAAAAGAAGAAAGTAAAGAAGAAACAAATGAACTACCAAAATCCGAAAAAAAGAAAAAAAGCACGGTTTCTTTGGTAGTCACTATTGTTTTAACAGCTTTAGTAGCCTATCTTTTAGCCCAAATGTGCATTAATTTCTATTATGGGTTTAAGTATAAGGATTATGTGCCTGAAAATCAAACAACGCAACAACCTTAAAATTTCACGGCTACTATTTGTTTAAAAAATAAGCGCAAATTGTTATTTAAATAGATCATTTTATAAACATGATCTATTTTTGTTATTTTTGTTTTAAGAGAATTAATTAAGCCATTTTTATAGTAATAAATAGTAATATTTTCCTTACTGTAATAAGCTTCGACGATTTTATCTTCGATTTCGGTGATTTCTTCTTCGGATAAAATTGGTTTAGTAATTTTTCTTTTTTCTAAAATTAAACTTTTAATAATTTGATTAGATGATTCTAATGATTCAAAGGGTTGCCATTTAATAATGCCTCGATCAAAATTATTCATGGTGACCTCCAATTTTTTGATTGCGTTCTAAAGCTGTAGAATCGGGAAGCAAACTGGAAGCTTTAACGACACTATTTTTGCCAAATTTATTTTTAATTTCATCTATAGTCGCATTCATTTTATTTTCTTTTTCCATTTGTTCAAGATTATTAAATAAATTTAGTTGAATTCCATTTTTTTCTTGTAATCCGCCACAAGAAACAGTTACTTTGCGAATGGGCAAATAATCATAATAACGATCAAATAAAATATCGCAATAACGCATTATTTCTTTCGGAGAATCGGTAGGAGAAGAAAGCTTAGTTGAATGATAAAAACCGCTTTGGATTTCTTTGGAATAAGTAATTCCCAGACCAATCACCGAAGTTTGTTTATTGTTTTCGCGTAAACGAATAGCTAGTAAATCGATCATTTCCGAAATAATTAATTTAATATTAGTTTCATTATAATCTTTAAATAAAATTTGGGAGTGACTATAGGACTTATCTTTGGCAATTTGTTTATAATCGGCAATTCTACTTAAATCAATGCCATTAGCATGATTCCAAAGTTCGGTTCCCATGATGCCAAATTTATCTTTTAAAAGATTCCGATCACATTTGGCTAAATCGCCAACCTTATAAATATGTAAAGTATTAAGTCTTTTTTCCATTCGCGGACCAATGCCCCACATTTTGGAAAGGGGAGTAATAGGCCAGAGTTTCATGGGAATATCTTCATAGTTCCATTTGGCAATGCCATTTTTATATTTTTTAGCTTCGGTATCCATCGCAATTTTGGCCAGTAACATATTGGGTCCAATCCCACAGTTGGCGGTAAGTCCTGTTTTTTGATAAATGGTTTTTAAAATCTCTTCGGCTAGTTCATAATCACTTTTTTTATATAATTTTAAATAATTAGTTACATCTAAAAAACATTCGTCAATAGAGTAGATATGTAAATCACTATCGGCCACATAATCAAGATAAATATTAACAACTTCTTTACTTTTAGCTAAATATAATTTCATGCGAGGAGGAACAATCGTATATTTAATATTCGTGGGAATATCATAAAGCCGCGTCCTTGAGGCAATGCCTTTGGCTTTTAAATAAGGTGTAATAGCCAAAGTTATAGCCCCATTGCCTTGGTTTTTATTAGCCACAACCAAAGGAACGGTAAAAGGATCTAAACCGCGTTCAACACATTCACAAGAGGCAAAAAAACTCTTTAAGTCAATGCACAAAATATTTCTTTTCGGATATAAATTTTCCATATTTTACCTCCAAACAAATGTTTCTAAATTCATTATAAAAGATAATAATCATTTCTGCAATTCCTATTTTTGGAAAAAGGTTGCAAAATTAGGAAAAATGTGCTAATATAGTGCGCAAAACGGGGGATTTAGATGGAAAATATCGAAGAATTGGTTTCTTACTATTGCCAAGAATATAAAGTATTTTCAACAGATACTAGTTTTTATCGCGAAATAATTTTAAAAAACGAATTAAATAAAGCGGCGATTAATAATGAAATATTAACTATAATCAAAAAAGCTTGGCTTGATAAGGAAATAACATGGTTTGCGGATTATGTTCAAAAATTTGAACTTAATTCTGCTAACTCTTTACATTTAAAGCAAATAACTAATTTATTAAACAAATACAATATTTCGATTGATTTGGATAATATTGCTTTTGTTATGCGAAATTGTCCTAAATTAGAACAAATGCTTTTAATATTGCTTGGGTCAAAAAAAGAAATCACGGAATTAGAAATTAATCGTAAAACATTTAATAATAATGTAAGAGAATTATTATTAACTTATGCTATGTATAAAGGAATATTTAAAGAAGAAAATTTGGATGATAATTCTAGTTTTGATATTGTTGATGACGATTTAGCTCTTTATTATCAAGAAATAAGTAAAATTCCTTTATTAACACCAGAAGAAGAAATTGCTTTAGCTAAACAAGGTTTAGATAATATTGAAGTGCGAAATAAAATGATGGAGGCTAATTTACGATTAGTTGTTAGCATTGCCAAACATAAAAAAACTTTAAAAATGTCTATGCTTGATGTTATCGAAGAAGGCAATTTAGGCCTAATGAAAGCCGTAGAAAAATTTGATTATACGAAAGGTTATAAATTTTCTACTTATGCCACTTGGTGGATTCGCCAAGCAATCAATCGGGGAGTTATTGAAAAAGATCGGACAGTAAAAATTCCCCATAACATGGATTTGGAAATGAAAAGAATATTTAAAGCCGAACGAATTTTAGAAAAAGAAATGTCCGAAGTAACTCCTGAAGTTCTTGCTCAATATTTAAATATGCCAGTAGAAAAAGTTATAACAATTAAAGAATTGATGATTTTATCCGATCCGGTTTCTTTAAATAATCCGACAGGTGAAGAAAAAGACGAAGAATTAGAATACTTTATTGAAGATAAAGATTCAATTCCCGTCGAAGATATGATTATTCGGAAAATAAATTTGGAAGAATTTTATCGGAATCTTAGTTATTTAACACCATTACAACAAAAAACTTTAATGTTAAGATACGGTCTTAAAAATGGGGAACAAAAAACTTTAGATGAAGTTGGCAAAATTTTAGGTATAACTAGGGAAAGAGTTCGGCAAATTGAAACTAAAGCTTTACGAAAATTTAAGAAAGTTTCTGAATCTGATCCGGCCCTCTTAAAAAAAGTAACTATTGATGCGAGCCCTATATTAAATTTAAATTTATATGAACAAGCGATATTTTTTACAAAAAAAATGCAAGACAATAATTGGGATATCAAAGATTTAATTGAACATTATGGTGAAAGTTTAAGTTATTATCAAAAAATATTACGAATTAATACTTTAGATTCGAGAATTCAAGAGGCTATAAATAAAGGATTGATTAGATTAGAAGTCGCTTTTGTTTTAAACGAAATAGATCCAAATTATATTAGTCAATTTCTTGATTTAGTAATTAAATATGATATGCAACCAGTTCAATTAAGATGTATTTTATATCCTGAAGAAAACTTTAATTTTATCGGCCCTTTAACAGATACTCAAGTTCAAAAAAGAAACTTTTTAATCGCAACGCAAGAAAAATGTAAAAAGAAGCAACAAATATTAACAAAAACAAGGAACTATTATTAATTCCTTGTTTTTTAGTTATTAATTAAGACCGCATGGACAACAATGCGATTATTGTTATCGGCACAAGTTGATAAAGTTAAAATTTTATCATCGCTTGTAAGATTAACTTTAAAATCATAAATACTGCGGTCTTTAATTTTATTTAGAAATATTTCTTTAGCTTGAGCATTAACAAAATCAGTAGCAATATAATCGTTAGTTTTATATATTTTATAAACAGAAAATATTTTATATTGATAAGTTCCATAGATTGTTCTATAACTAATTATTTGGTTTTCTTCTTTACTATACCAACTTTTTTTCGTTGTATTAGCCAGGGTTCCAAACATAACGCCCGAATAGTAACGATTATGCGCATAAATGATTAAATTATCATTAATTTCTTGAGGGTTATTACGATAATCAATAAAAACCCAACCATTATTGTCTTTTTCTGAATAAATATTATGGGTTAAATAAAAAGTATTATCTTTAGCTTGAACTGTTGGATAATCAATGTTAGTATTATTTACTTTTAACCAACCGACAACATCAGGATTTATCTTTAATAATGAGGCAATATCTTCATTTATTGGCACCGGTTTATCCTCAATAACGGGAGGAACGATTTCTTGAACAATAGCATCCATGTCGGCAATTTCAATAACTTTTTTTAAATCTTTTTGAATAGATGTTACTTTTTGCATTGATACATAGTTATCATAAAAAACATAACCAAAGGATAGGGTAATAATAAAGATAATAATTAAACCACAGAATTTTAAAATATTGGTATTAGTTTGTTTAATAAGATTTTCTTTTAAATACTCATCACTATAATTGATTTTAAAAGTAATTCGGGCTCTTTTACTATGCTTTTTTTGATAATTTTTTAAATACTCAATAGTTTCTAAATCGGCGATGTTTTCATTAATAATTATTTTGATATTCTTTTTATTATATTTTTTTAAAAGAGCGACGATATTTTCTAAGTCACTACGAGCAACATGATTAACATGAATATATTTTAAATATTTATTAATTTTAATAAAAGTAATAAAGTCTTCTTCATCTTCAGACGAAAAAGGGAAGGTTAAATGTAAGGTAATTTTATAAAACAAAGAGGAATAAGAAGTTAAATTATTGCCTTTCATAAATTTTGAAGCAAATAAAATTTCACTCCGGGATTCGACTAATATATGATGCTTATCTAAAATTTCTAACATAAATTCTGGCAAATTATAGCAATTTAGGCTCGTAATGTTGGATTTACATAATTTTTCACATATTTTATAAGTTAAAGGAACATCTTCTTTTAATATTAAATTTTTAATAAAATAATTATTTTTAATGACATCTACCACTAATTCATTAATGGAAGCATTTTCAATTAAAACCGTATTAATATTATTACTGCGGGCAATTTCAATTAAAAATTGACTAACTAGTTTAGGACTATTTAACATATATTCATCGGAAAAAAGCAGTTCATTACAACTGATAACATTAGTATTAAGTAAACTTTTATATTCGTTACTTAATTTTTTTCGTTCTTTAAAAATAAGCATATTATTATCAATTCGAATTAGAATTTTTTTCATATGTTACTCCTACTATTCTTTATTATAATAACACAATTTGACATTTTTTAGTATGATTTTATAAAAAATATGTTGTTTTTTGTATTTTTATGATATAATTTAGACATAATAGAGATAGGAGAGATGGAAAGTGAAGAAATTTTTAGGTGTTTTACTAGTTAGTGTTTTAGGTTTAGTGCTTTATATGCCTTATGCTAAAGCAGCAACCGAAGTTAAATTTGAATGTACTAAGACTTGTTCTTTGAATGAAGGTGATTTATGTCAATCTACTTGTACATTTGGTTTAACTGGCAATACAGGAAGTGTTACAACATTTAATGCCGAAGTGTTATTATCACCAGAATCAGTTCAAATGGGTGAATTAAAATTGAATGAAGGTTGGGTTAACATGGGAAGTGGTACTCATCTTCAATTAATGACAACAACGGCTGTATCAGATGCCGATATTGAATTTGGTTCATTTACGGTTACAATGCCAAGAGATCTTAACGGAGCTTCATGTAATATAACATTACAACCTGAAGGCTT
>CANROR010000061.1 GCA_947632275.1 uncultured Bacilli bacterium
ACAAAAACAATGAGAATTAACTCGTTGTTTTTAATAGTGCTTTGACATTTTTAATGTAAAAATCCGTGAATAGTAACTTAAAATCATAGTATTTATTCTTATAAAGTAGTATAATACTTTCGGAGATTGACTTATCTATTGTACTTACTGGTTTTCTAGAGCGATTGCCATGTACAAATCCAGATTTGCCTTTCTCCTTATAAATAATAATAAGACGATCAACTTGTCTTCTAGATAAACCAAGCTTTTTACAAGCTCTATTTTTGTTACCATTATGGTCAACTAATTCTTTGATAACATCATATTTTTCTTTTTCTTTCATTCTTAATTCTACCTTTCTCATTATGTCACCTCAAGCGACATATAATATATTAGTTTTGAGACATTTTCAAATACTAACACTTAAGACATTATCACATACTAACCATAAAAATGAACTAATATTTAATTTAGAAATTGACATTACTTATTTTCTATTTTAAAATTATTAATAGAATAGGTTGATAATATGAAAAGGATTAATTTAAAAAAAATTAATTTTGATAATATTAGAAATAAAGTAAATGAATTTTTCCTAAAGCATAAGTTAATATCTATGGGAATATTTACTTTTGCTCTTTTGGCATGCGTTACTTTTTTAATTTCCTATGCTTATTATAAAATAACTGATGAAGAACCAATTATTAGTACGCAAATAGGGGAAATCCCGGATATCGATATTCGAATTTTAGTCGAAGATCGGAAAGATGATGGTTCGGCTATTAAAGGAAAATATATTGAATATCCTTATGTTCCTCAAGCTGGTTATAAATATAATGCAGAAGAAAGCTATTGTACAAATGGGTCTGAACTAAAATTTTCTGAAGCCGACCATAACTTAACGGTTGATACCGAAGGCATTGAAACTTGCTTTGCTTATTTTGATTCCATTGCTAATCTGGATATTGTCTTAAATGTGGAAATTGAAGAAACTGATGAATCGGGTAAAGGTTTACAAAAATATAAACGAATTGATAGTACGGAAATGCCTGCGATAGGATATACTTTAGCTTCTAGTAAATGTACTAATAATGCCACAGTTTCTTATAATCTTGATGAAAATCGCTTTGTTATTCTTACCGATAGCAAAACTGTTTGTGATGTTCGAATGGATGCTATTCCGGCCGATGTTATTTTAAAGTTAAAAGTTCAGGAAGAAATGAATTCGGCTAATTATCTAGAAGTCGAGGAACTTTCCGCCAATCAATATTATGTATTAAATAATCAAACAACTTGTACGAATGGAGCTACGGCAACTATTGAAAACCAAGAAGTGGTTGTTAAGACTACTAAACCAACGGTTTGTACGGTGTTTTTAGATTTATCCGCTGGGCCTATTCCTGAAAGTGCAATGATTACTAATGCTAATGGTAATACTTTATTAAATGTGACGGCAAGTAAAGTGGGAACGCCAGTTAATAATTGGTATTATTCAGTTGATAATGGTTTAAATTATCAACCTCTTAATGATGGGGTTGTAGCCAACTACATTAATAATCCTTTAATGGTCTATGGCGAAGATGCAACTGGTAATAAAACAAGTTTGATTGAAGTGGATAAAGACAATAATTACTATTATGGCGGTTATTTTACTGCTCAAGATGAAGTGTATGAAAAGACAATTGAAAAAGAAGGATATTATTACTTACAAGCTTGGGGAGCAAGTGAAGATAATAATTATAATCTAGGAAGTTATGCTGAAGGTTATGTTTATTTAAAGGTTAATGATAAATTATATATATCTGTTGGTAAAATGCCAAGCGGCGATACAACAATAAAATTGAATAATAATGCCGATGGTTACCAATTGTTGAGCGTTGGTGGGGCTAATTCAAATTATATTTTCGCTGAAGGAGTAGCCTTACCAGACAGTGGCCTAAATCAAAATTATTATTTAAATAAAGGTTTAACGTTTAATAAATATGAGATATTTGAAGCTATTAATGGAACCGAAGAAACGGGCCATAATGGCGATGGTTATGTCAAAGTTTCTTATATTGGAACTACCTTGGAGGAATAGAATGTTTTGTCAAAAATGTGGGAATCCTTTACCTAAAGAAGGCTATATTTGTAAATTCTGTGGAGCAATGATGGGTCGGGATCAAATTGAAAAACAAAAAGAATATATGAAAGAACATCAATACGATCCCAAACTTAAAAGTGAATTATACGGACAAGAAAAAATAAATTATAATACGGAAAAAGATAAAAATAAAAACTTAGGTGTTTTTATCGTTTTGGGAATACTAATATTTTTAATTATTTTGGCTATAATACTATATATAGCAAGGTGATTAATGGTGTTATTAAGCGTATGCTTAAAAATATTTTTCGCCCGAATTGTCGATGTCTCGCTAGGGAGTATTCGCACAATTCTAATGGTAAAAGGACGTTCTAAAAGTGCAAGTATTATTGCGTTTTTAGAAGTTTTTATTTGGTTTATTATTGCCAAAGAAGCCCTTAATACGCCCTATGATTCTTTACTTATTCCCATTTTTTATGCGGGTGGTTATGCCACGGGGACTTTGCTAGGGATAATTATTTCCAATAAGTTTGTTAATGGTATTGTTGGTTTACAAGTTGTAACCAAGAAGAATAATCAAAAATTAATTGAGGATTTAAGAATAAATGGTTATGGCATTTCCATTATTGATTTAAAAAATGCTTATCAAGGCGAAAAGAAAGAAATGCTGTTTATGCAAGTAAATAAAAAAAATTTAAAATATGTTATTAATTTAATTAAAAGTCATGATAGTACGGCCTTTATCATTGCTAGTGATACGAAATATGTGCAAAATGGTTTAGTAAAATAAAATTAGCACTCTTACTTGACAACTGCTAAAAATAAGTTATAATAGGAGATGCAAGGAGGGGAAAATAATGAATTTTCAAGAAAACGATGAATTAAAAAATGTCTTAGAAAAATATGG
The DNA here is from genome assembly GCA_947632275.1 of uncultured Bacilli bacterium. Classification (GTDB taxonomy): domain Bacteria; phylum Bacillota_I; class Bacilli_A; order RF39; family UBA660; genus Onthocola_B. Next base: position 2,970 of record CANROR010000061.1, read on the forward strand.
CCGTGATATTACGGCTAATGTTAAAGATAATAAAGTGGATCCGGTGATTGGTCGTGATGAAGAAATTCGGAATGTTATGCGTATCCTATCACGAAAAAGCAAAAATAATCCGGTATTAATCGGAGAAGCCGGAGTAGGAAAAACGGCAATTGTTGAAGGACTTGCTCAAAGAATCATTAAAGGTGATGTCCCCAACAGTTTAAAAGATAAAACTATTTGGGAACTTGATTTGGGTGCTTTAGTAGCTGGTGCCAAATACCGTGGGGAATTTGAAGAACGCCTTAAAGCGGTTTTAAAAGAAATTAAAGATTCCGCGGGGAATATTATAATGTTTATTGATGAAGTTCATATGATTGTCGGTTCCGGCATGGAAGGTACGATGGATGTTTCTAACATGTTAAAACCGATGTTAGCCCGGGGTGAAATTCACGTCATTGGGGCTACTACTTTAAATGAATACCGCAAATATATTGAAAAAGATGGGGCTTTAGAAAGACGGTTTCAAAAAGTTTTAGTTACCGAACCCACAGTTACGGATACCATTACCATTTTAAGAGGTTTGAAAGAACGCTTTGAAATTTTTCATGGTGTATCAATTAAAGACAGCGCTTTGATTGCGGCAGCTACCTTATCCAATCGGTATATTACGGATCGGTTTTTACCTGATAAAGCGATTGATTTAATAGATGAGGCTTGTGCTACGATTAAAATGCAACTAGATTCGGTGCCGGTTGAATTAGATGAATTAACGCGGAAAATTATGAGTTTAGAAATTGAAAAACAAGCTTTAAAAAAGGAAAAAGATGAACTTTCTTTAAATCGGTTAGAAAAAATTGAAGATGAACTCACTAATTTAAAAGAAAAAGAACATGACTGGCGCGAAAAATGGGAAGCCGAAAAGCAAGTTAAAGAAAAAATTAATAAAAAGAAAGAAGAATTAGAACGGGCGCGTTTTGATTTGGCGACAGCCGAAAATAATTATGATTTAGAAACATCTGCCCGATTACGCCATGGCACCATCCCTGAATTACAAAAAGAACTAGAAACTTTCCAAAAAGAAGAAAACACTAGTATTTTAAGTGATGTGGTCGATGAAGAAGGTGTTGCCGCCATAATTTCGCGGTGGACAAATATTCCGGTGGCCAAACTTGTAAGTAGTGAAAAAGAAAAATTACTTAATTTAGAAAATCGTTTACAACAACGGGTTATGGGGCAAGATGATGTTTTAAAAACCGTTAGTGAAGCTATTATTAGGGCCCGAAGTGGGATTAAGGATCCGAATCGGCCCATTGGTTCCTTTATGTTTTTAGGCCCAACCGGCGTTGGCAAAACCGAAGTTGCCCGGAGTTTAGCTTATGAATTATTTGATGATGAACGGCACATGGTTCGCATTGACTGTAGTGAATATATGGAAGCCTTTAATGTTTCGCGGTTAGTTGGGGCGCCTCCGGGCTATGTGGGTTATGATGAAGGCGGAACTTTAACCGAAGCGGTTAGACGGAATCCTTATAGTATAGTTTTATTTGACGAAATCGAAAAGGCGCATCCGGATGTTTTAAATATTTTACTCCAAATTTTAGATGATGGGCGTTTGACTGATAGTGGGGGTCGTACCGTTGATTTTAAAAATACCATTATCATCATGACCAGCAATTTAGGTAGTGAATTTATCTTAGATGAAGAAAAGAATGCTCAAGAATTAGTCATGACGAAGGTTAAAGAAACTTTTCGACCCGAATTTATCAATCGAATTGATGAAATAATTATTTTTAAAGCTTTAGAACAAGATACGATAAACGATATCTTAACTAAAATTATTTCGGAAATTGAAGCGCGTCTTGCCGATAGTAATTTGCATATTACTTTAAGTGATCGGGCTCGGAGCAAAATTATCGCCGAAGCTTATGATAAATCTTATGGAGCCCGGCCAATTAAAAGATATGTAACCAAAAATATTAAATCTTTAATTGCTCATGAGTTAATTGAAGGCAATATTAAAGTTGGTCAAAAATTCTTAATTGATGTGGCTAACAATAGGTTTGTGATAATTTAAAGAAGCAAAAATGCTTCTTTTTTAGTTTAATTATTGAACTTTTATGATATACTTTAAGGGAAGGTGTTTATATTTATGAAAAGAAGTAATAAACCCCAAAAGAAATTTGTTTATAAAAAGAAAAGAGGAAAATATTTTTTTATTAGTTTTCTAGCTATAATTATTTTAGGTTTAATTGTTGGGGGAATATATTTTTATAATAAAACTAATTTTCTGTCTGAAATTAATATTGAAATTGGAACGGAAAGTTTAGCTTTAAAAGATTTTTTTAAACGGGATGTTCCAAAAAAGGCATCATTTGTTAGTGATGTCAAGCATTTAGATTTAAATGTTTTGACCGATTATAAAGTAAAAATTAAAATTGGGAAAAAAGTTCATTCCGCTTTAGTTCATATGGTAGATACAACAAAACCCGAAGTTGTTTTTCAAGATGTTTCAGCTTATATTGATTACGAACTTAAGCTTGAGGATTTTATTGTGTCTTGTTATGATTTAACGCCAACAACAATTGAAATTGAAGGTTTACCAGAAGCAAGAGAATTAGGCATTTATGATGTTGTCATTAAAGTTAAAGATAGTTCCGGCAATGTTAGTTCGAGCAACCAAAAATTTATTATTGGCGCCGTTAAACCAACCTTTAATTTGGAATTAGGTGATAAACTTACGGCCAAAGATTTAGTATATGATAAGGAAGATGCTTCGGAAATTGACGAAGAAGAAATAAAAAGAATAAATGCTTCACCTGTCGGGGAATACGTTATTAAATCAATCGTTAAAGATCGCGAATACGAAACGAAAATTACCATTGCCGATACCAAAGCACCTAGTCTTATTTTAAAAAGTTTGACGGTTTATGATGATGAAACTAGTTTAGAAGCAAAAGATTTTGTCAAAAAAGTAACGGATGCTTCAACTGTGACTTTAAATTTAAAAACAGAAATTAGTTATGGGAAAATTGGTAAATACACGATTACGATTGAAGCAGTTGATAGTTATCAAAATAAAGTTGAAAAAACGACAAAATTAACTATAAAAAAAGATACGGATGCCCCCGTTATATCTGGGTTAACTACTTTAAAAATTAATAAAGGCCAAACTCCTAATTATTTAAGTGGCGTTAAAGCAAATGATAAAAAAGATGGGCAAGTAGATGTAAGTATTACAAATAATCCGGTTAATAATCAAGTTGCCGGAACTTATTATGTATCTTATCAAGCTAAAGATAAGGCGGGCAATAAGGCTACGAAAAAAAGAGAAGTTATTGTTAAACATGATGCTCAAGATTTAAAAAATAAAATTAATGAAGTGGCTAGTAAAATTGGAAATAGTCCCGAAGCAATCGTTAATTATGTCAATAGTCATATGCATAATGCTAATACATGGGGCGATGGCGATGCGACTTGGTATGGCCTAATAAATTGGCGCGGCAACTGTTATGTTCATGCGAGTGTCGTTAAAGCTTTGATGGAAGCTAAAGGCTATCAAGCCCAATTAACGAATGCCGTTGGTAATGGCCACTATTGGGTTTTAGCTTATGTTAATGGGTCTTGGTTACATTATGATTCCGTTTCCGCTTATAAATTAATTGGGGGTAGTGAAGAAGAAAGAATTGCTACTTTAAAAGGTAAATTTACCTGGGATAAACCATCATGGCTAGAAGCAGTTTAATTAAAGTCGGCTTTTTAATTACAAGCATACTTGTTTATGCTTGTTTTGGCATTTTTAATTTTGGTTTTATTTTATTTAGTCTTTTAACTACTTATTATGGCGCGCTTTATTTAAGAAAACATCCTAAAAAATTAGTATATATTCTAATTTTAAGTTTAAATATTTTCTGGTTTTTCTTATTTAAAATAACGGGTGGTCAAGTAAATATTGGTTCGCTTAGTCTTTTAGCTCCTTTAGGAATTGCTTATTATACTTTACAAGTATCTTCTTATTTAACGGATGTTTATTTAAAAAGATATGAACCAAGTTCTAATTTAATCGATTATGCTTTGTATGTTTTTTATTTTCCATGCCTTTTTTTAGGCCCTATTAATCGTTATCAAGCTTTTCAAGAA
>CANROR010000062.1 GCA_947632275.1 uncultured Bacilli bacterium
AATTCCCCATTTACCAAGTAAATAAGCCGCATTACCAGCCGGACCGCCACCACATTTAACACTATTATCCATCCGATATTTGGTATTTTCTTTCGGATATTCACCAACCAAACACGTAATATCAAAACTCGAATGTCCAATACATAATACTTTCAATTTTCTCAACTCCTTTTATATTTTATCAAAACTAAAAAGCACCCAGACTGCCTCGCACCGTAAAGGCGCGCAGACAGGCGCAACTTGTCCTCTTTCTAGTTTTTCACCATTTTTTCTTTTATTTACTGTCGGTCAATAAGCCAACGTATATGGGTCAACGTCCGTGCCCGAACCTCCGGTTATTTTCACGGTAGATGAGAGATATAGAACTGGACGCACCCCAGTATTGCCATACACGTAATGACCATTGTATGCATAGCCTGTGTGGTTCACATCCCGCGCAATGTTACCATTCGCCGAATCCCGAGAAATAGTCCATTCGTTTATTCCTAAATATAACCAATTATTTGTTTTTAATTCGTCATCGCTATATCCATTTGCTATAGTTGTCCAGTATTGTGGTAGTGTTCCGTACATATAATCACTTACATACATTAAGCCAACATGAGCATTGACACCACTGTATGTTAAATCACTTTCTTTGCATTCTCTTGCATCATTTGGATTTCCTTGGTCATAGCAACTATTATCTCTAATTTTTACTTTATTGTCTCCCAATTCGGAATCATATATTGATTTAGCATCTCCTGTATTTGAAGTTCCTCCTACTTGCCATTCGTGTTCTACTACCATTGTTTTATATGGTTCTTCTATTGCATTATAATATGTCGTATTTAAGTTCTTGGTATTTAAATTACTTGCCGCCCACATATTGACATTAGTATTATCGCTTGAATCGGTTCCAGATGTATTATTCCATGAGTAACTAGCAAATGTTGTTAATTTTCCCTTATAATTTATTTTAAAAGAATTATAATTTACATAATAAGCACTATCTGGATATGTTCCTTCACCTAAGTCTTCTTTAGTTGCTGCATCAGCTTTGATTATTTTCATTTCATATTGGTCTGAGGTATTTTTGAATAAGCCTATGATGCGATATAAGTTTTTATATCCGTTTTCTTCTGAATTATCTGATGGTTTATCCGAACATTTACTGCCAAAGCAGACGTAATTATTTGGATTGGCGCCACTATAACGATATGAATCGTCGCCCGCTACTTTGTCGGCATTTTCGACTCCATCTTGGCTTGCAGCAGTAGCATTATGATAAACTATAGCTTTATCATTTTTATAATTCTTGGTAAAACATTCTGATACTTTTTGGCCTGTACATAAATCTGCTAAGGTTAATTCTTTCTTTTCTTCTTGCATAATAATTTTAACATTTAAAGTTTTATCTAAATTAATTGATTGGTCAATATCTAAATTGCGATAAGTTAAAGTAATAGTCCAATTATGAGTTACTTCTTTTAATTCTGGACTACTAATTTTACAATCTTCAATAATAGGGATTGTTCCTTTAAAATTAGTAATATCAAAGCCACCTAAATCTTCATTATAAGTTATATTATTATTTATTTTTATTTCTTCTTCTCCATTTTGAACTTTTAGTAATATCTCAGGTGTTCCTTCTTCGGTATAAACAAAAGGATTCGTGGGAATTGATAAATAAACGTTATAACTATGTTCCGTTCCTAAATTAGGTTCAAATAATTGAACTGAAGGATTGGAAGTAATAGTTAAATCGTCACCATTCTCGGGTAAAGTCTTGGCCGTAACATCTAAATCTAAACTACTGCCCGGAATAAATTTTAAACTATAAGCATCTTTTAAATTGATATCTACTTTGGCCCTATCACTAGCATCAAGATGTTCCATTAAATATGCATATGTCACGCGAAAAATTAATAATATTAAACCAATAGTTATTAGGCATAATAAAACAAGTAAAAATTTATTGTTTTTTATTCTATCGATCATCATATCACCCTACTATAAAAAAATTATAACATAAATTTTTAACTTGTTAAATAAAAAGATTATAAAACTTCACTTTTTTTAATAATATAGATTTTTTTATTTTTATAAAAAGCATAAAAGATATCTTCAGGGGTTAATCCTTTTTGGTCCAATTCATTTTTTAACCAACTTTTATTTTTATGAATTATTTTTAAAGTTTTATCTTGGGGTATGCCATCTAAAATTAAAGCCATCGGTACATTACTTTTGAATTTAAAAGGTTTATATTTAAAAACGGAAAGTTTGCCATTGGGCTCTAAAAAAGCATATTCAACCATGTCAATATCACTAATTTCTTTTTCACGTAAAGAAATAAGTAAATCATCTAAAGTATATCTTTGTTTAATCATTTCGTGATAATTTATTTTACCATTACAAATAATTAACGATGGTTTGCCATCAAAAAGCGTGCGAAAACGTCTTGATTTAATCGCAATATAGCCAAATATAACTTCAAGTAAAACTAAAGCAGCGACAGGAACAATCGTTAAAATCATGGGATCTTTATTATTTTCAATACTGATAGCTACCAGTTCGGCAATTAAAATCGAAACAATTAAATCCATGACACCAAGTTGGCCAATTTCTCTTTTACCCATGATGCGATAAGCTACTGTTACAAAAAAGTAAAAAAAGATAGTCCGAAATAAAACTTTTAAAATAAGCATAGTCTTCACCAATCTTATTATGAACAAATTCATAATATTTTAATCATTACATATTATTTATTAGGTGATTTTGATGAAAATTTTAGCCAAACAATTAGGATTTTATTTATTATTTTTACTCCTTTTAACTTTTATTTGTAGTTTACTTAATTTAATTGGATTAAATTCGACAATTACGAATCTGCTTTTATTTCTTTTTAATGCCGGAGCATTTCTTTTCTTAGGTTTTAAAAATGGGATTAAAAATAATATAAAAGGTTATTTCTCCGGTTTAAAAATTGGCGCTTTAATGCTTTTAATTCTTTTTCTCATTAATCTTCTTATTGCCCAAAAAGTATTTTCTTTAAGCCTACTTGTTTATTATTTAGTAATGCTTTTATGTGCCGTCTTTGGGGGCATGCTTGGGAAAGCCAAGAAAAAACCGGAGAATTAATTTACCACAATAAATTTATTTTCTCCGATTAAAACATAAGAATCTTGATTATAAATCTCTTTGGTTAAGGGATTTATTTCTTGTTCTAAATAATTATTTTGATAAAGTGTAGCTAAAGTGATTTTATCGCCTTCGCACTTATCTTCATGAACACATTTTAAAGCCGCTTCAACAATCCTTTTTTCACTAACCATAAGTAAATTATTATTATGACGATTTATTACTTTATAAGCCGTGAAACTAGCGATTAAAAGTAAAGATAAAATTATTAAACTAAACGAAAGTTTTTTCATTTATTTTCTCCATAGAAACGCATTTTAAATTGGTCCCGATATTCTTCTAAAGTCCCCTTTTCAATATTTTCTCTAATTTCGGTCATTAAGCGATATAAAAAGTTAATATTATGAATAGATAAAAGACGAGCACCAAATGTTTCTTTGGCCACAATTAAATGGCGAATATAAGCTAAAGTGTAATGTTTGCAGGCATAGCAATCGCAATCCTTTTCAATAGGTTCAAACATTTCTTTATATTTTTGATTTTTAACATTAATATTGCCATTCATGGTATGCGCATGCCCATGTCGAGCGAGCCTAGTCGGACTTACACAATCAAATAAATCAATGCCCCGGATTACGCCTTCAATAATGTCAATTGGTTCGCCAATCCCCATCGCATAACGTAGCTTTTCTTCCGGCAAAAATTCGGTCGAATAACTAAAGGCTTTATACATATCTTCTTTCGATTCGTGATCGTTAGCCACCCCCCCAATCGAATAACCATCAAAATCTAGTTTAACAGTTTCTTCAGCACTATATTTTCTTAAATCATAATGGGGTCCGCCTTGAACAATCCCAAATAACATTTGATTAGGATTATTATGAACTTTTTTACCCCGTTCAGCCCAACGAATGGTTCTTTCAATGCTTTGTTTTAAATATTCGTGATCGGCCGTCGCCGGAGGACATTCATCAAAACTCATCGCAATATCACTATTAAGTTTATTTTGGATTGCAATAGACTTTTCAGGCGTTAAAAATAATTTATCACCATTAAGATGACTTTTAAAAGTTACTCCTTCTTCGGTAATATCTTTGGGATTAGCTAAAGAAAAGACTTGAAAACCACCGGAATCGGTTAAAATCGGACCATCATAATTCATAAACTTGTGTAAACCGCCGGCTTTCGCCACAATATCTTCGCCAGGTCTTAACCATAAATGATAAGTATTAGCCAAAATAATGCCCGAATTCATCGCTTTTAATTCTTCCGGTGCCAAAGTTTTAACCGTTGCATTTGTCCCCACGGGCATAAACATTGGCGTTTTATAAGTTTTACCATTATAAGTTATTGTTCCTAATCTCGCTTTGGTTTTAGAATCAGTTTTTTCCAAGTTAAATTGTAATTTCATTGGTCTCACCTTACATAATTTTATCATTTTATCTTTTTTTGGTAAATACTTTATCCAAAATTTCTAGACAAATGAAAAACATTTTTATATGATAATTATAGGTGATAATATGAGTAATAATATAGCTTTAATTTTAACTATTCTTTATTTAATAGCCATTTACTTATTTTATAAATATTATAAAATAAGTTCCCAAATTAAAAATATGGAACAAACAAAAGCCATTTGCACTGATGTTATTGTCAGAAGAACTTATAATAAAAAATATTATATGTATTTTTATAAATTTACTTTTAAAAATGAAGAATATAATGTCTTCGAGAAATTACGTTTACCTTTATGGCAAAAGAAAATAAAAATAAAAGAAAAGTATTTAATGTACGTTGAGCAAAATAATCCCAACAACTATGTAACTCCCATTACTACTCTGTCTTATAAATATTATTTACATGGCGCAATTATGATTATAATTTTATCTTTTCTTTTATTTCTATAAAAATGCTAGAAGTGTTATCTTCTAGCATATTTTTTATTTTCACACTATCGTAAGTGATCAACGACTTTTTTGCTTCCACACTATCGTAAAGTGGTCACGACTTTTTTAATTCCACAATATCGTAAGTGGGCAACGACTTTTTTATTTCTACACTATCGTAAGTAGGCAACGACTTTTGGAAATTAATACGCTTAAATAGTAGCAAAAAATTTACGATTAGTCAACATTTTATTTAATAAACATAGCATCGCCAAAGGAAAAAAAGCGAAATTTTTGCTTTATAGCATATTCATAAGCCTTTAAAATATGTTCTTTACTACTTAAAGCGGAAACTAACATTAAAAGCGTACTTTTAGGTAGATGAAAATTAGTAATTAAACCATCAATGGCCATAAATTCAAAGCCGGGATATATGAAAATATCTGTATTGCCACTCGTTTCTTTAAAAGTGCCAAATTTGTGCATAACTGTTTCTAGGACTCTCGTTGAAGTAGTACCGACCGCATAAATATGGCGTCCTTCTTTTTTGGCTTTATTTAATTTTTCGGCTGCTTCTTTATTTAAAATATAATATTCACTGTGCATTTTATGTTTCGTAATGTCTTCAACTTCCACGGGTCTAAAGGTTCCTAAACCGACATGTAACGTAACATAAATAACTTCTACTCCCATTTTTTTAATTTCATTAAGTAAATCATTCGTAAAATGCAAGCCCGCGGTCGGTGCGGCTGCTGAACCCAGATTTTTCGCATAAACGGTTTGATAACGCGATTGGTCCTCGAGTTTTTCATGAATGTAAGGTGGTAAAGGCATCGTCCCTAATTTTTCTAATATTTCTAAAAATATGCCTTCATAAAGAAAACTAACAATAACTAAACCTTCTTCTTTTTTTTCTATTACTTTGGCTTTTAATAAACCATTACCAAAACTAATAATTGTTCCCACATGTAATCTTTTAAATGGGCGCGATAAACATTCCCAATTATCACTTTCGGTATTTTTTAAAAGTAATAATTCGATTACGGCTTTCGTATCTTCTTTTTCGCCAATGAGTCTTGCCGGAATTACTTTCGTATCATTTAAAACTAAACAATCGCCTTTTTTTAAATAAGATGTAATATTTTTAAAAATATTTTCTTCTAAAGTGCCCGTTTTTTTATCCATTACTAAAAGGCGCGAATCACTGCGATTTTTTAAAGGCGTTTGGGCAATTAATTCTTCTGGTAAATGATAATCATATTCATTAATATTCAATTTTTTTCACTTCTTTTCTCGTTTTTTCTTTGGAGTATTTATTATATCACACGCCAAACTATAAACTTCTTTACTAATGTCTTCAATAGATTTTATGCCCGTCTCATCAAAGCAATCAACTTTTTGAAAATTATATAGTTGAGCCAGTTCCAAGTAAGTAGCTTCTGCTTGTCTTAAATGTTGTTCATCTTGTTCATTTTGATCAGGAGCTTCTTGGCGATTTTCTTTTAACTTACAAGCATATTCGTAAGGCATATAAAGAAAAATGACGGCATCGGGCTTTGGTAATTCCATGATATCGTATTCCAAAGCTTCAATTTTTTGAAAAAGTTTTTTTCTTTCTTCCGTTGTTTTTAATTTGCCCCCTTGATGGG
>CANROR010000063.1 GCA_947632275.1 uncultured Bacilli bacterium
TATTTTTACCTTTTTTACTTCTTTTTTAGGTTATTTTAATTTTTAAATCACTGGTGATTTTATTCTTTAAATTAACAATCACCATAAAATCTTATAATTCCATTTTTTATTTTATTTTCTTTATTTCCTTCCGTATTTAGTAATTTTACTACTGTATCATCCCAATGAAGGATTTTTAATTTGGGCATTTCTTTTTTTAATTCTTCATTAAAATTTTCTACTTTTTCTGCTGCTCGTTTTTGTAATTTGACCAAATAACCTTCGGATAAATCTATTTCTTCATTCGTTATTCCTTTGATATGTTTTCTTACTTTATTTATTGCTACATTACTTTCATTCATTAAACTTAAGGCTAGGGCATTTACATTATTACCATAGCTTACTCCTCTTGGTAGATCTTTATTAGCACTTATTATTTTTCCACATTTTAAACATTTATAATTATGAATTTTATTTCTTGTTCTATATACCTTTACTTTAAAATCTATTATATCTGAGGTTACGACATTTTCTTCTTTTAACTCTCCTCCACATTCATTACATTTTTCTAATGTATGTTCTACTGTTTCTGTTATTTCTTCTTCTTTGAATGATTCTAATTTATGTCTTTTATGACCTTTTTGACCTCCAATGGTTTTTTCACTGGCTTTTCGATTATTTGGTATGGCTACACCAATTTTATTTTTACTTGATGGTAAATTACTATTGGCACTATTAGTATTTAATTTCTTTTCTAATTCTTCTATTTTATTATTTAGTTTATTTATGATTGGTTCATATTCTTTTCGAATCTTTTGACTTGCTTCTTCAACTCCTTGAGCTACTAACTTGGCTATTCTTTCTTGTTCTTTTTCCACATATCTTTTATGAACATTTTCTAAAGAATTAGCTTTGGTTATTGCTTGATACAATTGCTTACTTAATTTGGCATTTTGATATTCTAAGTCTTCTACACGGTGTCTTAATTCAAAATTTTGTTTTAATAAATTACTACTACTTTCCATATTTTTAGTATATCAAGCGTTTTCTTTTTTTGCATCCTTTTTGACACTCTTTTTACATAAATCCGTGAATAGTAACAGGAAAAGGTTTCTTTTTCCTTTTTATTTTGATAAAATATTGAAAGGAAGTGATTTTTATGCGAACTAGATATGCGCCAAGTCCAACCGGTTATATGCACATTGGTAATTTAAGAACGGCTATTTTTGAATATGCGTTAGCTAAAAAATATCAAGGCGATTTTATTTTAAGAATCGAAGATACTGATCAAGCTCGAAAAGTAGAAGGAGCTATTGATTTTATATATAAAACTTTAGAGTTATGTGGTTTTAAAATTGATGAAGGCCCTCTTAACCCGGGCAAATTTGGTCCTTATATGCAAAGTGAAAGATTGGATCTTTATAAAAAGTATGCTTTAGAACTTGTCGAAAAAGGTAAGGCTTACTATTGTTTTTGCACGGAAGAAGAACTAGAAGCACTACGGCAAAAATGTGCTTTAAGAAATAGACCTTTTGTTTATGATGGAAGGTGTAGTAAACTTCCGCATGAAAAGATTGAAGAAAATTTAAAAAATGGTGTGCCATATGTTATTAGACAAAAAATGCCTAAGACGGGATATACGATTGTTAAAGATGAAATCTATGGCGAAATAAAAATTGATAATAGCATTTTAGATGACCAAATCTTACTTAAAAGCGATGGTTTTCCAACTTATAATTTTGCCAATGTTATTGATGACCATTTAATGGCTATTACCCATGTTATTCGGGGGAAAGAATATCTTGATCAAACCGCCAAATATAATTTATTATATGAAGCTTTTGATTGGGAAAAACCAACTTATATTCATGTAGCCATGGTTCTAGGGGAAGATGGCACTAAACTTTCGAAAAGAAATGGCGATGCTTCCTTCATGGATTTATATGACGAAGGTTTTTTGCCCGAAGCAATTGTTAATTATTTATCCCTTTTAGGTTGGAGTCCCGCGGATAACCAAGAAGTATTTACAATGGCCGAATTAATTAATAAATTTGATGAAAAAAGGATAAGTAAATCTTCTAGTCAATATGATGTGAAAAAAATAGAATGGTTTAATCACCAATATATTAAAAATATGGATGACGATGTTTATTTAAATTGGGTCAAAAAATATTTTGTTAATCCGGATCCAACTAAAGATGAAAAATGGGTTGAACATCTACTTTTAATTTATAAAAATCAACTTAATTATGGGAAAGAAATAAATACTTTAGTGCAAGATTTCTTCACGGATAATTATAATCCTAATGAAGAGTGTCAAGAATTTTTAAAAAGTGATCCAATTATTCCCGAAGTAATTAAAACATTTAAAATGGAAATTGAAAATCGAGAATGGACTATTGAAAATATTAACGAAGCCATTAATAAAACCAAAGAAAAATTAAATGTTAAAGGTAAACTTTTATATATGCCAATCAGAATTGCCACTTCGGGCATTATGCATGGTCCAGAACTAGCTGATACCATTTATTTAATTGGTCAAGAAAAAGTTATGGCGAGGTTAAATAAATAATGAAATTAGTAAAAAAGATAATTATTTTATTAGTAGTTGTCGGCCTCGGCTTTTTCATTTATAAATTCTTTTTTGCTTGTAATAAAGTAAACGCCGGCTTCAACCAAAATTTTACTTTAAATGTTTTAGATTATGCGAAAATAAAAGATGAAGTTTGGGTAAAATTATTAAGTGTGAAAGATAGGCAATGCAAAGAAGAAGATTGTCAAAGAGGAGGCCAAATAGAATATAATTTAGTAGTGATAAGTGATCGGCGTTTACAATTTGTCACCTTAAGCACGTTAGAAAAGAAGACGATAGAAATTAAAAAAACTAATTATGTTTTAGAATTAGTGGATGGTACTTCTTTAGAACAAGCTACTTTTAAATTGAATTATATTGAGGAGAAAGAAAAATGAGAATATATAATACTTTAACGAGACAAAAAGAAGAATTTATTCCATGGCACGATGATGAAGTGACATTTTATACCTGTGGCCCAACCGTTTATCATTATGCTCATATTGGTAACATGCGTAATTATATTGGTCACGATATTTTAGATCGGACTTTAAGATATTTAGGCTATAATGTCAAACGGGCAATGAATATTACCGATGTCGGCCATTTAACAAGTGATGCTGATACCGGCGATGATAAAATGGTAGCTTCTGCCCAAAAAGAACATAAAACGGTTATGGATATTGCCAAATTTTATACGGATGCTTTTTTCCACGATTATGATTTACTAAATTTAAGAAGACCCGACATTGTCAGTGCGGCGACGGAGAATATTGATTATTATATTGAAATTATCGAAAATTTATTAGCCAAAGATTATGCTTATATCGCCGGGGGTAATGTTTATTTTGATACTTCCAAATTAAAGGATTATTATCGGCTTAGTAACCATCAAGAAGAAGATTTGCAAATTGGCGTTCGAGAAGGTGTTACAGAAGATAAAAATAAGAAAAATAAAACGGATTTTGTTTTATGGTTTACCAAATCTAAGTTTGCCGATCAAGAATTAAAATGGGATAGTCCTTGGGGCGAAGGTTATCCGGGTTGGCATATTGAATGCACGGGCATTAGTACCAAGTATCTCGGTGAATATTTAGACATCCATGGGGGTGGGGTTGATAATATTTTTCCGCATCATACTAACGAAATTGCCCAAAGTGAAGCCTATCTAGGTCATCCTTGGTGTAAATATTGGTTTCATAATGAACATTTAAATGATGAGGCCGGGAAAATGAGTAAAAGCCATGGTGCCATTTTAACGGTATCGGTTTTACAAGAAAAAGGTTATGATCCTTTAAGCTTTCGGTATTTATGTTTACAAAGTCATTACCGGAAACAATTAGTTTTTAGTTTTGATTCCCTAACTGGGGCCGAAAATGCTTATAAAAAATTATGGAAAAAAACGGCCAGTTTAAAAGAAGCAACGACTTATAATTCGGAAGAATTTAGGAAATGGGATAATTTATTTCGCCAAGCTTTAGAAGATGATTTAAATACGGCCAATGCTTTAACGGTTTGCTATGATTTACTTAAAAGTGATGTTAATGAGGCTACCAAATATAATTTAATTAAAGCTTGGGATCAAGTCTTAGCCTTAAATCTTTTAGAAAAAGCGACTACTAAAGCGGTTGATGAAGAATATATTTTAGCCATGATTGAAAAACGGAAAATGGCGAAAGAAAATAAAGATTATGCGACTGCTGATGCGATTAGAGATGAATTAAAAAATCAAGGTATTAATTTAATTGATACGAAAGAAGGAACTACTTACGAAATAAAATAGTAGTTTTTTTGTGATTTATTTAGTACAATTAAGAAGAGGGTAGATAATATGAAAATAGAAAAATGGCAATATAATGATGAAGAAGTGGAAGTTCCTATTGTGGATGATGAGGAAATTGAAAGAAACGTTGATGAATCCTTAGATAAAACGCAACCAATCGAAATTATTAATGATGAGGATGCTTATGAATAATTATAAACAAATGGAGCAATTTTTAGAGCAAATTAAAACTTTTGCGAAATCTAATCCCGAGAAAGTTATTGATTATAAATTTGTTTATTCATTGTTGATTAGATTTAATTTGCTATCGAGAGCAGTTTCGGAAAAAGTTGATGATTTATGGCCCGAAATTAAAGATTCTGTTACAAAAAATACGGATGGTTTAACTAGAAGTGGTCATTTTGGCAGTTTTTTACTTTTTAATCGGGGGATGTTAAATAGTAATGAAGTTAAATTGTATCTACCTACAAAAAGAGATAATTTAGTTTCCACAGTAACTGAATTAGAACATTTTATGGCCGAAAATAATATGGCTCATCAATTAAAAGTGGCTAATAAAATGCGCAATGATAATATTGTTATTCGGGTTAATACTTTAGAAGAAGCGCAAAAGTTAGTCGAATTTGCCAAACTAAATGTTAATTTAAATCGAAATTTATTAAAAGTTAATCCGTTCTTAGCTAATGATGCCGGTGTTGGTTTAGCTATGGATAATAATGAATCTTTTAATACCGTTTTAAGTGAATTAATTGCAGATTTTATAAATATGAAGAAAAATTATAATTATGCGAATGTTACAATTGAAGAATTTAATCGTTATATTTTAAAAAGATATTATGCTTTAAAAAATGAAAGAGCAACCAGTGCCAATTTAGATTTATTAGATATTTATTATCTTTTATTAAATACGACACATAAAAATTTTCAAGTTACCGATTTTTATGATTTTGCTTATCAAAAACAAACGGATAAATATGATATAAAAAGACAAAGAATTGTAGATCCGTATTTTTATTTTGAACAAGCCCTAAAAGAAACGGCCCGGAAATATCCTCAAAATTTGAAAAGAGCAATTAAAGAAGCCTTAAACGGTAATTTAAATTATTTTACCAATGATGCCCATGCGCGCGATGGTTTAAAAAAATATGTTTCGCCCGAACAAGTTTGGATGTTTTTAGTAGAAAAAGCCAAAAGTGTTGGTTATGATGTTAATTTAAATGAAGAGACTTTAATTAATTTATATTTAGATACTTTTTATCAAGAAAATTCTTATCAAGAACAATATGGCATTATTAAACAAGCTTATCTGACAACTTATGAGAAATATGATTACAGTCAAGCTCATGGAGCTCTAGTTAATTTAATTAGAAGTGGCCGAATTGAGTATTTTACTAATGACTTAGGTTTTAGAGATGCCCTTAGGGAAAAAGTTGTAGGCCATGATATTATCCAAATATTTCGCCAAAATGTTCCTGAATTAATGAATTTTAATGATATTAATGTTGTTATAAAATATGTTGAAGATGACTTTAATAAAGGTTTAAAATTATAATGAAAGAACCATTATTATATAGAATAACTAGGCCCTTAATCACAGGCTTGGTTAAAATTATTTTTCATCCCCAAATAATGGGTAAAGAAAATATAAAAAAGGCTGATGGTCTTGTTTTAGTTAGTAATCATACTAGTTATTTTGATCCTTTGTTATTAATAGCATCAACGCCTAGATGTGTTCATTTTTTAGCCAAACATACTTTAGATAAGGGATTAAAAAAAATAATTTTTCATCATATGGGTATTATTTTTGTTAATCGTACGAAAAAGAATCCTGAGGCGGTCAAAAAAGCAATTGCTTGGGGAAAAGAAAAGGAAGTTTTAGCGATATTCCCCGAAGGGACAATTAATAAAACTAATGATATATTAATGCCTTTTAAAATGGGAGCCGTCAAAATTGCGAAAGAGGCTAATATTTGGGTTGTTCCCGTAGCTATCTCGGGGAAATATCGCTTATTTTCGCGAGATTTAAAAATAACTTTTGGCAAATCTTATAAAATTACCAGTGAAGATTTAGAAAAGGAAAATGCCTTATTAAGAGCAAAAATAATTAGACTTTTAGAAAGGAAATAAAAATGCATTTTTTAAAAAAATTTTTTTATTCAATATTTAAGAAAAAAGGCCCAGAATTACCTTGGTTAAGTTATTATAGCGAAGAAAATCGGTCCATTAAGTTTACAAAAAAATCGATATTTC
>CANROR010000064.1 GCA_947632275.1 uncultured Bacilli bacterium
AACCCCCATTCAAAGTTTGGCTAATGTTACGGTTCCTGAAGCGCGGAAACTTTTCATTAAGCCTTTTGATCGGGGGACTTTAAAAGATATCGAAAGAGCTATTAATGAAGCTAATTTAGGCATTGCCCCAACTAATAATGGCGAAATGATTATTTTAACCATTCCGGAACTTAACGAAGAAAGACGAAAAGACTATGTTAAACAAGCTAAAGGAATGGGCGAAGAAGCCAAAGTTGCATTAAGAAATATTCGCCAAGATGCTAATAATGAAATAAAAAGGGAAGAATATCCGGAAGATGAAGAAAAAAGATTACTAGATGAAATTCAAGAATTAATTACGAAATATAATAAAATGGTGGATGACCAAGTTAAAAATAAAGAAGACGAATTAATGCAAATTTAAAGGATGTGCTTTAGGGTGCATCTTTTATTTTCCCAAAATTTATTATATACTATTATTGTGATGCTATATGGATAAAAAAATTAAGGTTATCTTCATGGGAACGCCCGATTTCGCGGTGCCAACTTGTCAAAAATTAATCGAACTAGCCGATGTTATTTTGGTGGTAACGCAACCAGATAAAGAAGTAGGACGGAAAAAAGAATTAAGCATGAGTCCCATTAAACAATTAGCTTTAGCCAATAACATTGAAGTATTTCAACCACCTAAAATTCGGGAAGATTTTGCATTAATTAAAAGTTTAGAACCAGATTTAATTGTCACCTGCGCTTATGGCCAAATTTTACCCCAAGAATTACTCGATATTCCGCGGTTGGGCTGCATTAATGTGCATGCTTCCTTACTACCTAAATATCGGGGGAGTGCCCCCATTCAATATGCTTTATTAAATGGCGAAAAAGAAACGGGAATCACTTTAATGTATATGGATGCTGGTATGGATACAGGCGATATTATCGCTAAAGAAAAATATGCAATTAAAAATACGGATAACTGTGGTACTTTACACGATATATTAAGTGTGATGGGAGCAAATCTTTTAGCCCAAAATTGGTCGGATATTGTTAATGATTGTGCCAAAAGAGAAAAACAAGATGATAGTATGGCCACAATGGCTCCGCGAATTACAAGAGAAGATGAGGCAATTGATTTAAATAATGCCGGCGGAGATATTATTAATAAAATTAGAGCCTTAAATCCGTGGCCTTTAGCGTATTTAAAATGCGAAACTTACGAATTTAAAGTTTTAGAAGCTACCTTTAAAGCGCAAGCAAATAGTGAAGTTGGGAAAATGGAAATTACGAAAAATCAATTTGGCATTCACGTTAAAGATGGCATAATTTATCTGCAAAAAATAAAACCTATTGGTAAAAAAGTCATGGATATTAAAGATTTTTTAAATGGTTGGAAAGGAAAAAAGGATGAATAATTTCTGGGGAACGGAACGCGTTAATTCGTTAATTAAATTAATCGCCTGGCTAGCATTTATTTTAATTGTTTATTTAGTTATGACTTTTGGCATTAAGTCTAAGCCAGTAACGCCCCAAGAAGATGCGCCAGAAGAGGAAGTAAATAAAGAAGAAACGATAACTAGTTTATTAGATAAAGATTTTACCTATACTTATCATGTTACAATTGGCGAAGAAAAATATACTTTTGAAGGGAAAATTTTGGGTAATCTTGAAGAAGGTTATAAACAAGATAATGATGGCACAATTGTCAAATACCAAATTGAAAATAATGAAGTTTATCAAGTAATTAATGAAGAAAAAACGCTTATTTCTAATTTGTATGAAAATATGCAAGCCGAATTTTTAGATTATAAATTTATTGATAACATTATCCAAGAACACGTTAAAACAACATCACCTTATGAATATTCGTATTTAGATTATTATTTTTTAGTTAATAAAGATAGGGAAAATAGCATAACAGTTACTATTACAAAAGATAATGCTAGTTATGAATTAGTTTATAGTAATATTGGTTCGGAAGAAAAATAAAAAAAGAATTATTTTTTGGCTACTCATGGTATAATAATGATATAAGAATCGGGGAGGATTGTTGTTATGGAAAAACGTAAAAGAGAAATAGTTAATATGTTATTAAAACAAAATTTAGAAGCCAAAGATGAAGAAGAGATTATTGATTTACTAATTAATAATCCGATTTCCATCGATGTTGATAAAGAAAGCGATGCCAAAATGACTTTTGGTGATAAAGTCGCGGATAAATTATCCGAAGTCGCCGGTAGTTGGACTTTTATCATTTTGTTTTGTTTATTTTTAATCGGGTGGATTGTTTTAAATATTTATTTTTTAGCCCAACCTGTCGATCCGTTTCCTTTTATTTTATTAAATTTACTCTTATCTTGCTTGGCCGCTTTACAAGCGCCAATCATTATGATGAGTCAAAACCGGCAAGCTAAAAAAGATACCATTCGTAATAAAAATGATTACCGAACGGATTTAAAAAGCGAACTTATCTTAGAACAATTATATGATCGCTTAGAAACTTTAATTCAAAACCAAAATAAAATTTTGGCGTATATTAAAGCTAAAGAAAACGAAAAAACTAAAGTAAACGAAAGTCGTAAGAATGGAAAAAATTGAAGAAAAAACTCTTTTATTTGCTTATTTTGCGAGTGTAAAAGAAAAGGATAAACTAACTATTTTGCCAACTAATAATTTAATGGCTTATAATAAAAATTTTTATCACGAAATTTGGGAAATTAAAAAGAAATTAAAAAAGGCCCCTGAGTATTTAGAAGCTTATTTAATAATTTATCCGAAAGCTAAAAAAGAGAAAGTAAAAAACGAAATCTTAACAACGGCGCTTAGAAATGATTATAAATATAATCCGGATGACGTTTGTATTGATTCTTATATTAGGAAGATTTTTTCGGATTTTAAAAGTAAATCATCAATTAAGGCGAAATTTGATACTTTTGGTGATATTGATTTTTTAATTCTTTATCATTTTTCTCACGACAATGATGAAGATTTTTTAGCTTGTTCTTTAGCTACTTGGCACAATGCGGAACTACCTTTTTTGTATGGTAAACAAGTATTAACCGAACCCATTTATTTACGTTATTTAAATAATCGGCGCATTATTGCTAATTGTTGGGATTCCAATAAACAAAAACGTTTCTTTTTGTTAGAAGGCGGTTTGAAATTAGATTCAAAAGATGACGATTGGCAATACCAGTTTGATTTTGGCCTTAAAAATTTAAATACTTTTTTAGTTAATGATGTCGATTACATTTTAATGAATCCCGTCTATGTTTATGGTAAAGCTTTTAAGCCTTATGAATTATATCGGATTTGGGCTAAAATACTTTTATATGTTTTAGCCACCATGGATGTTAAATGGAACCTGGTTAATTTAAAAAAAGTATATTTGGCTTTTTTAAAATTTATTGAAAATGAAGTTTGTTACTATCATCCGGCTGACGAAACGAATATTAGTGAAAAAGAATTTTATCAAACCTGGTTAAACAATTATTTAAAAAATTATTATATGTTTATTGATGCAATTAAATTAATTGTCGCGCAAGAAATTAAAGAAAAGCCGCGAGAAATTAATTTTGAGTTGCCCAAATATTTAAATTATTTAAAAGATGAGGAACAAGAAAGTAATTACCAAAAAGGCGTCCGGTTCGAAAATGCGATTGAATACTTAATTAGTAATTTAACCGAATTAAAAATTATGGCTAAACGGGCTCATAACACCCGCGAAGAAATTGATATTAGTTGTTGTAATCTTTCTAGTGATGAAGAACTTTGGAAGTTAGGCGCTTTTATCTATATTGAATGTAAAAATTGGCAACAAAAAGTTAATGTCAAAATCATTCGCGAATTAGGTTATATTATGCTTTATAAAGGCCATACAACGACCATTTTGATAGCCAAAAATGATTTAAGTAAAAATGCTTATGCCGAAATTAAAAGATTAGCCTTGCAAGAAAAATATATTTTACCAATTAATTTATCCGAACTTCGTTCTTTACAAAAACCGAGTGATTTTTTAGATTTAATTAAGGCTAAATTCCAAGCTTTAGAGGATGATATTGCTAATTCCTCGGGTTTACTGGGTTAACAAAAGAGTAAAATTTAGGAATATGTGGTATAATTAATAATGAAAATAAGCAGGTAAAAGGTGAGGAAACGATAATGCAAACAATTGAAGAGTATTTATTATTATTTTCATTTTATGCAGTTTTAGGTTGGTTATGTGAATCCCTAAAGTCATTTTTACATACTAAAAAGTTTATTAATCGTGGCTTTTTCATTGGCCCTTATTGTCCTATTTATGGCTTTGGCGCTTTAATAATTACCATCTTTTTTAAAAATTCGCAAAATGTCTTTTTAACCTTTTGGGGTTCTTTAGTCTTATGTGGTTTAATTGAATATTTTACTTCTTTTATCATGGAAAAAATGTTTAAAACCCGGTGGTGGGATTATCATTATAAAAAATTTAATATCAATGGCCGGATTTGTTTAGAATATTTAATTTATTTTGGCTTGGCTGGTTTATTAATTATTAATGTTATTAATCCGTTTATTTTTAATTATTTAAATTTGATTTCCGCTTTTTGGTTACATATTATCAGTGTTCTTTTAATTATCAATTATCTAATTGATTGTAAATGGTCTTATGAAATTGCTTTGCATTTAAAGAAAATCCAAAAGAAACCTCAAGATATTACCGAAATTGATGCCGATTTAAAACGGTTAATTTTAAAAAAAGCGAAAATTCATAAACGGGTTTTAAATGCTTTTCCTTTGATTAAAGAACAAATGGGGGAAGAAATAAGTGAGTATTTAGAAAAAGGAGAAACCGAGGAGTATGAATAAAGTTATTAATATTACCCTTAATCAAGAAGAAGATGTTTTTTCCAAATATGATCCGGATCAATTAGAAGGCGAATTACTCGAATATATTATTAAAAAAGCCATGGCTTTTAAAAAACAAGAACCAATAAAAATTATCATAAAAAATAATTTAAGAAAAACTATAGATTTTGATGATTTGTTAAAAAAAGCTTTTGCGACTGAATATCAAAATGTCATCGCCGAACACGAACGGAATAATATTATTCAATTTTTTTTATTTCTTTTAGGTTTTATTTTTATCGTTATTTCTTTTAATTGGACTAATCCAATTGGCCAAGAATTGTTTTTAATTGCCGGTTGGGTACCAATTTGGGAAATGGTAGATTTAGAAATATTTAATGATGTTCGTGGCCAAAGACGAAAAAAGATTTTACGCCGTTTAAGTGCCACCGAAATTGTTGAGGAAAAATAATGCGCAATTTGCAGTATTTATTTGCGAATCGATGCCTTCGCGAAGAGCAATTGCCGGCTTTTGGTTTTACCAAAAATCGTAATGGCTTTAAATATGAGACCGAAATTATGAATGGCGCCTTTAAAGTTATTATCCAAATAAAGGATAAAGAAATAACTAGTCAAGTCATGGATTCCAAGACGCAAGAAGAATATATTTTGGGGGATTTAAAAACCACTTTAGGGGAATATGCAAGCAAAGTAAAAGATGAATATGAAACTATTTTAGCAAACTTTCAAAATAAATGTAGTTTTATCGAAGTTTTTAAAACGCCTCAAGTTTTAGCTTTAATCAAATATGTTAAAACCAAATATAAGGCCGATTTAGAATTTCTTTGGGAAAAATATGATGCGGCTATTTGGCGCAATCAAAAAAACCAAAAATGGTATGGCTTGTTAATGCAAATTGAAGGGAGTAAACTAGGTTTAAAAACGGAAGAAAAAATCGAAATCATTGATTTAAGATATCCTTCAGATAAAATTTATGAAATTATTGATAATGAACATATCTTCCCGGGCTATCACATGAATAAAAAACATTGGATAACAATCATTTTAGATGGCCGGGTGGCGTCTTTAAAAATCGAAAAACTATTAGATAATAGTTATAATATGTCGGATGCTAAGTAATTTAAGGCATTTTAAACGGATACCCCCATCTATTATTTTGGCAAAATCGGAGTATAATGGTATTAGGTGAGGCAAATGACCGAAAAATGTTGTGATAAAAGAAAATATCCGCGAGGGCAAAAAGATGTTGACTTAATTAATAAACGAATTAATCGTCTAATTGGGCAAATGGAAGGAATTAAAAAGATGATTAATAATGATACTTATTGTAATGAGGTCTTAATTGAACTCGCGGCCGTGGAAAAAGCATTAAAGAATTTGACCAATCTTATTTTGGAAGATCATTTATATAGTTGCATTGCTAGCGATTTAGAAGAAGGAAAAATTAATTCCGTTGAGGAAATAATTAGTTTATTTAAAAGGTTTAATAAGTAAAGGAGATTACGATGGAAAATTTAGAATTAAAAGTTCAAGGTATGAAATGCGCCGGGTGCGAAAACCGGATTAAAAAAGCTTTAACTACTTTAAAAGAAGTAAAAGAAGTTACGGCTAGTTTTAAGGATAATGCGGTTAAAATAACCTTAAAAAAAGCTTTAACTCCCGAATTAAAGCAAAAAATCATCACAATAATTACTAATTTAGATTTTGTTGTTGAGGAATAATGAAACATATTATTTTAAATATTGCCGGCATGACT
>CANROR010000065.1 GCA_947632275.1 uncultured Bacilli bacterium
GATTAGGTCTCTGACCCCGTAGAAACTAGATAATACTTCCCATTTTCGCATTACCTAATGTTGCCTTCCGTTTATATCGACAATGTCGGCTTTCTAGTGCTCCATATAATTTTGTGGCTCAATACTAACCCTAATGCCTAACTGTCTACGCTTAAACTAACTGTTACCAGTTTCGCTCCAAGACTCGCTATCAGTGTGTTTGGTTACACTTTCTGATTAGGATCTCCACCTACTAAATTATAAGACCTACCTGGTCGCACTATATATATTCAAGGTTTTAAAAATGATTTGACATAAAATTTTGTAAAGAAAAACATGTTCTTAAACATGTTTTATTGAATTTTTTCAACTATTTCTTTAAAGTTTAAAGCTTGAGAAGCTTTAATTAATATCTTATCATCAGCTTGTTTTAATTCCTTTATTTTGGTAATTGCTTCCTCATTACTTTTAAAATGGTAAGAATTTGCTTTATTAAAGCCTAAAGCTTCCACTCTTTTATTAATTAAATCTGTATATTCCCCGACTGTAATTAAAATATCAATATCTTCTTCCAAAATAACATCACCAATTTTAGAATGTAATTCTTCCGAGAATTTACCTAATTCTAGCATTGTTCCTAAGCAAGCAATCTTACGGCCTAAAAGACTTCCCAAATATTTAATACTATAACTTAGAGAATCAAAATTAGAATTATAACAATCATCAATTTTCAACACTACTTAGATTAAATAAAGATCCAACCGTTATGGCAACTAAAGCATTGTAGATGAAATGTTCACCACCAATAGGCACATGATAAGTAACATCTTGACACTTAAAAATGCTTTCATTTTCATCCATAGCTAAAATTTGAGCTTGAAAATCGGCAGGAGACGTAATACCAAAAGTTTTTATTTGGTATTTTTCTTTATTTTTTAAATACCATCTATGTAACAAATCATTATCATTATTAATAATTAAAGTGCCACTTTCTTGTAATCCTTCTAAAATTTCCGTTTTTGCTTTTAAAATATTTTCGCGACTGCCAAGATTTCCAATATGGGCGGTTCCGACATTGGTAATTATGGCCACGTTAGGTTTCGCAATCTTGGTTAAATAACTAATTTCGCCAAGATGATTCATCCCCATTTCCACAACGAGCATGTCTTTTGCATCATCCATCGCTAAAATTGTCAAAGGTAGACCTAAATGATTATTTTGATTACCAATTGTCTTATGGACATCATATTTTTCATTTAAAACGCTATAAACCATATCTTTGGTACTTGTTTTGCCAGCACTACCAGTAATCGCCACCACCGGTTTCGTAAAAGTTTTTCTTTTAAAAGAAGCTAGATCTCCTAAAGCTTTAATGGTATCTTCAACCAAAATAAGACATTTTTCATTTTCCTTTAAATAATTCAAAAGTTCTTCACTTTCGGTAACTTTTTCCAAAATAGCAATTCTAGCCCCTTTTTGAAATGCTTCTTCATAAAAATCATTACCATCATATTTTTCCCCTTTAATCCCAATATATAAATCGTCTTCATGAACTTTCCTCGTATCAATTAAAATTTTATGAATATTTTTATCTATTTTATTGATTATTTTAAGACACTTTATATTTTCATAAATATCCTTAGTATTCATCTTCTCACTCCCTGTAAGATATAGTAATTATACCTTATTTAAAAATTTTTGTATAGATTTCTTGAAAATTCCGAACAGGTACAATTTCTAATTTATTTTTAATAATGTCGGGAATTGTTTCTAAATCAATAACGTTTTCTCTAGGTATATATACTATATTTATATCATTATTATATGCAGCAATTAATTTTTCCTTTAATCCCCCGACTTTTAAAACTTCCCCAGTTAAAGAAATTTCGCCAGTAAATGCCACATTGGCCGCGACCTTTTTCTTCTTAATTAAGCTAAGTAAAGCTACGACTATGGATAAACCGGCCGAAGGGCCATTTTTGGGCGTTGTTCCATCTAAAAAATGTAAATGCAAACTTTTTTTATCAAAATTTACTTTATAATTACTTCTTAAATAACTGATAGCCACCAAAGCACTTTCTTCCATGACTTTACCAACTGAACCCGTGATATAAAGTTTACTTTCCCCATCAACTAGAGAAACTTGAACTTTTGAAACAAAGCCACCATAACCATTGACCCCTAAAATGTTGACCTCACCAAAATTATCTAAAAGAACTAATTCTTTATTATACTTCGGATTACCTAAATATAATTTTAAATCTTTTTTCGTAATTTTTTCCTTATTGTTTAAAATTAATTTTCGCACTAAAGTTGCTAAAGTTCTTTCTAATTCCCGAACTCCCGCTTCTTGCGTATAATTATTAATAATTTCATAAATAATATTTTCTCTAAACTTAATTGGTTCTAAATTATACTCGGCAAATATTTTAGGTAAAATATAATTTAAAGCAATATCGCATTTTTCAAAAATCGTATAACTATTCAATTCCATAATTTCGACCCGATCTAAGATTGTAGTTGGAATTTTTTCAATATCATTAGCCGTTAAAATAAATAAAACATTGCTTAAATCATAAGGTTCCTCAATATAATTGTCGGTAAAGTATTTATTTTGAACCGGATCAATTATTTCGAGTAAAGTACTGGCTGGGTCGCCCCGATAATCCTTAGTCATTTTATCAATTTCATCAATTAAAATCACGGGATTACTGGTGCCACATTTCTTTAAGCCTTGAATAATTTTGCCCGGATTGGCCCCTAAATAAGTCCGGCGCGAACCAATTAATTCCGTCGAATCATTTAAGCCACCCACCGATATTTTATAAAATTGGCGTTTTAAAGCTTTACTAATAGACATTGCAATACTAGTTTTCCCCACACCTGGTGGCCCCACCAAACAAATAATCGGCGTTTTAATATTTTTATTTTGACTTTTAATTGCAATATATTCACAAATACGCGTCTTAATATTATCTAAACCAAAATGGGTATCATTAAGTTTTTGCCAAACTTCTTGATAATCTTTTGGGTCTTTACTTTTTTGATAAGGTAAATTTAAAACCCAATCTAAGTAAGTTCTTAGGACGCCTAATTCGGGCGAATTTTCACTAAGTAAAGCATATTTTTCAATTTCGCCTCTTAATTTATTTTTGATATTTTCATCGATTTTTAAGTTATTTAATTTATTTAAAAATTGCTCTGAATCAATCTCTTGGGTCGTCTTTTCCCCGAGTTCATCTTTAATCGCTTTAATTTTTTCTTTGAGTAAAAATTCTTTTTGATTTTCTTCTAAATTAATTCTAACCTTTTCATCTATTTCATCTTCTAAATGCGCAATCGCAATTTCTTCTTTTAAATCATTAATTAATTCTTTAGCGCGATTAATCGCATTAATATTTTGCATATAATGACATTTCTTTTCAAAATTAAAAGGCAAAAATGAGGCAATTATATCGGTAATATTACTTAAATTCTTGGCTTTATTGACGGTTGTTAAAATACTATTTGAAACATTCATAGAAGAATCAATATATTCTTTTAAAGTCGAAATTAATTTTCTTTTAATGGCATTTTCTTCCGACTTATTATACTTTGGTAATTCAATAACATTATATTCGCAATTTAAAATGTCTTCATTCCAAGAAGAAGTAAAATATTTGCTAATTACCACCCGATTTAAACCGCGTAAAGTAATGCGAATATTATTATTCGGTAATAAAATTTTATTTTTGATTTTGGCTATAACCCCAATTTGAGGTAAATCATCAACACTGGGTTCTTCTTCTTTCGAATCCATAGGAGATACAACTAAAACTTTACCATCATAATTGTTCGTTGCATTTTTAATAATTAATTGACTTAACCGATTATTAAGTTCAATTTTTATTTCTTGATTTGGTAAAATTATTAATTCTTTTAGGAGAATCACGGGTAAGACATTTTGCAACTGAGATGCACCTCCAAACTTTACAAGTTATTATAAGGGCAAAAGCTTTAAATGTAAAGAAAAAAGATAATCTTTTCGACTATCTTTCCGGTCCTTTAATTGTTTCTTCACTCTCAGGAGTATTAATAGCTTCTAAAGCACTTTTAATGCTTGGAATTATTTCATCATATTCATAAGCTTTTTGCGCTAAAAGTTTATTTTCTTCTTGTAAAACATTAATTTGATCTAATAATTCATCAATATATTTATTCGATGAAATTCGGTATTGTTCGCTTTCGGCAATAGTCTTTTTATATTCATCTTGGAGCTTATGATAATTTTGTTCAACTTCTTGTAATTCTAAAATTCTTTGATCTTTTTCGACGATTGTTGTTTGAAAATTATGATTTTGGGTTTGTAAAGATTTAAAAGAAACCACTGCTTGTTGGGCTAATTTTTCCAAATCGGCTTTAGGATCAGAAGCTACTTTTTTTTCTGAACTAACTTTTTCTTTTTTTTGATTAATATAAGCGGCCCGAATATTAACCCCTTCTAACATTTTTTCAATGATTTCGGATTTATCCATTTGTACGCTTAAAAATTCTTCATCATTAGGCCAAAATAAATAAGTCATAAAAACTTCTTTTTCGCGCTTTTCTTCCACCAAACTTTTAGCATCGCCAATTGTTTGGCCATTAAATAAACTATTATTTCGAACTTCATTAAAATATTTATTCATGGCATCGCGATACATCCGATATAAAATATTATCGTTATTAATCTTTTCGTATTTTATTTCCGAAATGCCGGAAGCAACAATAATCGCCGCCGCTTCAATTTGCTCAATAACACTAGGTTCTAAATCTTTATTCATCTATACTCACCTACTATAAGAATACTTTATAATAAGCAAAAAGTCAATTCCCTATTTAGGCTATCATACTATTTCATATGGTTAGTATGTGATAATGTCTTAAGTGTTAGTATTTGAAAATGTCTCAAAACTAATATATTATATGTCGCTTGAGGTGACATAATGAGAAAGGTAGAATTAAGAATGAAAGAAAAAGAAAAATATGATGTTATCAAAGAATTAGTTGACCATAATGGTAACAAAAATAGAGCTTGTAAAAAGCTTGGTTTATCTAGAAGACAAGTTGATCGTCTTATTATTATTTATAAGGAGAAAGGCAAATCTGGATTTGTACATGGCAATCGCTCTAGAAAACCAGTAAGTACAATAGATAAGTCAATCTCCGAAAGTATTATACTACTTTATAAGAATAAATACTATGATTTTAATTTTAATCATTTCAAAGATTTCTTAGAAGAAAAAGAAAATATTAAAGTTTCTTACAAGTATATTTACAATATTTTAACTAAAGAAGGTATTTTATCTCCTAAAGCTAGAAAGAAAACTAAAAGAGCTTTTGCTAAACAAAAACTTCTTCAAGAAAAGAAAATTAACTTAACTATGAGTGAAGAACAAATATCTGAAATTGTTAATCATGAAGTTGCTTTGGAAGATTCTCATCCAAGACTAGAAAAGCCTAAATACTTTGGTGAAATTATTGAACAAGATGGGTCTATTCATCTGTGGTTTGGTGAAAATAAATCTTGTTTACATTTAGCAATTGATAAAGCTACTTCTACTATTGTTGGTGCTTGGTTTGATTATCAAGAAACATTAAATGGTTATTATCATGTTTTATATCAAATACTAACTAATTATGGTATTCCTTATAAATTTTTTACTGATAATCGGACAGTCTTTAATTATATGTCTTTAAATCCAGATAAAAGAACAAGTGAAAAGGATGTTTTAACTCAATATGGCTATGCTTGTAAACAATTAGGTATTGCTTTAGAAACTTCTTCTGTTTCTCAAGCTAAAGGTTTAATTGAAAGAACTAATGGTACTTTTCAAGGTAGATTAATTCAAGAATTAAGATTAAATAATATTACTACTATTGATGAAGCTAATAAGTATCTTACTGAAATATTTATCCCTAATTTTAATAAAAAATTTGCTTTGGATTATCAAAAATTTCCATCCGTATTTGAAGAATCTCCATCAGAAGATGTTATTAATTATACTCTTGCCGTTTTAGCCACTAGAAAAATTGATAATGGTAACGCAATTAAATTTAACAAAGAATATTATCAACCATACTTAGACAATGAATTAAAATGTTTTATGCCTAAAACTGAATGTTTAGTAATTAAAGCCTTCAATGGCGATTTATTAGTAACCATTGATGAAAAAGTATATGAATTAAGAAAATTACAAAGAAATATGTCTATATCTAAAGAATTTGATGAAGCTATTCAAGTTAAAGTAAACAAAAAATACATTCCACCAATGACTCATTCTTGGAAATTAGCTTCATTTAAAAAGCAAATGAAAAGAGCACACACAAATCATGTGTATGCTTAAGCGGGTTTTTATGCCGAGAAAACTTCTTGATCAATGGGCAATTCAAATACGTAATACTTTTGTCAAATTAGTAAACAATTACTAATTTGACCAGCAAAGCGATAAAGTATTTGAATTGGGGTCCCATTGTCAAGAAGGAAAATTGGAATAAATTTTCCCGCTTATGTTTTCATTTTTTTGAGACATTTTCCAAAACTATTGACA
>CANROR010000066.1 GCA_947632275.1 uncultured Bacilli bacterium
CATACCATTATCATTATTCCTAGTATACTTAACAATATTTTTCTCATGGGCAAAATCCTACTTTCACCCATAATTATATATATATATATATATTCAAGCCCTAATTTTATTTTTTGACACTTTTATTCATTTATTAAGGTAGGATAATCACCACTACCTAAAGTCCATTTACTTAAAGTATATCCTTTTAATGATGGATCTATTTCGGTTAAATTAATGTTTTCAATATTTTGATTTAAGTGTTCAACGAATGTTTGTAATTTCATTTGCTCTAAAGTCATAGCGGTTCCTGTATCTGCTAAATTAGTACCAGTTGTATTATTTACATAATATGCATTTTGAATATTATTAGTTGTACTATTTAAATCAAAATAACCTATACTATACTTATTCGCTTCGCCACTAATGGTACCTATATTATATACATTTCTCAATATATTTGTATTATTTTCGGTACTTTGAGTACCTTTGTTTGAACTATGTACTAAACCGGTTATGGAACTAGCACCTAAATTACTTAGTAAATTTAAATTTCCTACATTATAACTATTTAATAAAATCATTTTATTACTATGGCCGTTTCTTACTATTCCAGTGACATATGTTCCAGTATTATTATTAGCCATAATATTTCCTACATTGTAACTATTTAGTATAATATCAACTGAATGAAGAATTGAATAACTACTAGCCAAGCCTATTAATCCGCCTATTTGTGAATATGATGCCCAGTTTTCGTCCGTTACATTAATATTACCCATGTTATAACATTTATCCATTATTATCTCAGATTCTAATGAACCTAATAATCCCCCAACACGATTACCATTAATTATTTCACCCAAATTGTAACTTCGCTTCATAGTGCTCATTTCATATTGATTTTCCAAACTGCCTACTAATCCGCCAATAGAAGCAATATATTCAAAGCCATTAGGACTTATTTTTAGAGTATTTTTACCATTGTATGAATTATTAATATTAATTTTGTTTGTAGAATATCCAATTAAACCACCTATACGTATGCCATTTTCACCACTACCTGTTACATTACCAGTATTATAACAACCATCTATTGTTAAAGGAGCTAAAACATAGCCAATAATCCCGCCAATATTAGTTGAAGAACCAGTTATTTCTCCTTCATTACTTGTATTTTTTATTTCTAATGTTGAAGATGTATTTTGAAAACCAATAATTCCGCCGATTGAAGATGTAGTTGATTCATTAATTACTTTTCCTTCATTTTTACAATTGGTTATTGTTAATTTTACATTAGGAGCCAAACCACCAATTATTCCGCCTAAATATTTGCCGCCATTCACTTCAGCTTTATTTTGACAACTATCAATTACACCATTTTCGCCGCCTGTAATTGTACCTATAATTCCTCCAATTGACCACGTTGTATTTAAACTTTTTATTTTAATTTCATTATAACAATTAGATATACTAACTTTACCATATCCAGATGCTATTATTCCTATATTTGCAGCATTTTGAGCATTTTCTATACTTCCACTTACGGTTAAATTTGCTATTTTACTATTTTTTATTACTCCAAATAATCCTAAATGAACAGAAGATAAATCTTCATTAGTAATATATAGATTACTTATTTTTTTATTATTGCCATCAAAATTACCCCTAAATGAATTAGCTTCACTATTGCCAATTGGCACAAAGCCACTGCCAGATGTTAACTCGGTAATTAAAGGATCGTTATTACTATTGCCATTGATATCCCCAAAATCGGTTCGGGTCGAATCTTCATAATCTTCTTCATTAGCAAAATCTAAATTCTTAGTTAATACTATATAAGCTCCTTCAAAATTATGACCTGCATTTACCCGATTACTTAATCTTACCAAGTCTTCAATACTATTAATTTCTTCATATTCATTCATTATTATATCAACATTTACGGTGGTTGTTTCATTTACACTTTGATCACTTTCTAAATTTACCAAAGTAAGCGTAATTTCCCATTCTTGAGTTTCACCTTCATCACTATTTTTACTTGTTATTTCCTTATTAGTCACAATATTAAAACTTCCTTGTTTTTCAGTTATATCAAAACCTTTAACACCGTTTACTGTCACAACAGGGTCTAGTCCAGCCGCTTCTTCGATAATTGTTCCTGTTTCATCTTTAACAGTTAAAATTAATTCAGCTGTTTTTTCTGTTGTAGAATAAACAAAACTATTTTCATTTATATTAATACCAACTAAATAATGAGCAATGGCATCATGCGTCTTTTTATTAGCAATTAATGTGGCACTTGGTCTAGCGATTGCAACTGCATTACCACTGCTACTATTAAAAGTATCCGTATTTAAATTTAAAGCTAAATCAGTTCCTTTAGTAAATATTAATCGATCGCTACTGGCCATAATATTTCCTTCAGTTATTCCACTTTGTCCTGTTTCTGATTTCAAATAAGCATAAGTAAGTCTACTTAAAAGTAAAACTACTACTATTACAATTAATACTGAAATAAATAACAATAATTTATTATTTTTTATTTTTTTAAACATTGCAATCACCTATTCTTTTAAAATTATAACACAAAAGAAAAAAGAGCGCTACCTACTCTTTTTCTAAAATGGCATATTCTATTTTTCCTCAATTTTTATACCTAAATCTTTTAATTGTTGCTCATCCAACGTATTTGGACTTCCCATCAGTAAATCCATACCTGATACATTAGGGGGAAAGACTTGAACTTCTCTTAAATTTTCTTCATCTGTTAAAAGCATAATAATTCGATCAATTCCCGGTGCCATCCCAGCATGAGGCGGTGCCCCAAATTGGAAGGCCGTATAAAGACTACGAAACTTATTTTTAATTACTTCTTCATCGTAACCGGCGATTTCAAAAGCTTTTTTCATAATTTCAATGTCATGATTCCGAACCGCTCCGGAAGCCATTTCGTTACCATTACAAACAAAATCGTATTGATAAGCCACAATATCTTCAATATTATCGTTATTTAAAGCATCTAAACCTCCTTTAGGCATACTAAAGGGATTATGGCCAAAATCCCATTTTCCATCTTCTTCATTATATTCATACATTGGAAAATCATTAATAATACAAAATTCAAAACGATTATGATCAATTAATTCTAGATCTTCACCTAATTTATTGCGCAAGATGCCTGCATATTTTATAGCGTTTTTATCCCCGGCAATAACAAAAACAACATTACCATTTTCTAAAGCCAATTCTTCTTTTAAATTAGCTATTTCTTCTTTGCTTAAAAATTTAACAATCGTACTTTTAAGTTCATTTTCTTCTAACTTAATGTAAGCAAGACCGGCGGCTCCTTTACTTTTAATAAAGTCTTCTAGTTTTTTATACCAAGAATTTGGTTTATCACAAGCATTTACTTTAATAGCTTTAACTATTTTACCCTTAAAACCATTAAATTCGGTATTTGTAAAAATTGAAGAAATATCTTGAATAATTAAAGGATTACGTAAATCTGGTTTATCAGTACCATATTTTTCCATTGCTTCCCGATAAGGAATTCTTTTAAAAGGACGTGGTGAAACTTCTTTTTGGGAGAAGTTCGTAAAAGTATCATAAAAAACTTTTTCGCCCACTTCGTAAACGTCTTCTTCAGTGGCAAAACTCATTTCTAAGTCTAATTGATAAAATTCTAGGGTCCGATCGGCCCGACAATCTTCATCCCGAAAACAAGGAGCAATTTGAAAATATCGATTAAAGCCGGAAACCATTAATAATTGCTTGTAGATTTGTGGCGCTTGAGGTAAAGCATAAAATTTACCTTTGTAATTTCTGGAAGGGATTACAAAATCGCGAGCACCTTCCGGACTTGAAGCCGTAATAATTGGCGTCGCAATTTCGGTAAAATCCATATCTTTCATCGTTTTGCGAATAAAGTCAATTACTTTAACCCGCAAAGCTATTTTGTCGTGAACTAAAGGATTACGTAAATCCAAATACCGATATTTTAAACGCGTTTCCTCACTCGCTTCTTTACTTCTATTAATTTCAAAAGGTAAAGTATTTAAGCATTTACCTAAGATTTCCATACTTTCTAAAACAATTTCAATTTCGCCCGTTTTCATATTGGGATTGACATCGCTTCGTTTGCGTACTTCGCCGGTAATAGTCGCCGTACTTTCACGGGTAACGCCGGCAAAAAGAGCCGTATCTTCACTAATAACTTGAATAATTCCCGTTTCATCTCTTAAAGTAACAAAAACTAAGCTACCAAGATTCCGGATTGAATTAATCCAACCAGCAACGCGGACCTTTTTGCCAATATCATCTTTTGTTAAATTCCCACAGTAGTGCGTTCTATATTTATTTTCCATAATTCCTCCTATATATTTGAAATAAGATAATCAATGACTTCATTTTCATCAATTTTTACTTCTTCTTTAGTCGCATTATCTTTAATATTTACTAAACCTTTTTGTAAATCCTCGCTATTTAAAATAATTAATTGTTTAGCATTTAGATTATCAGCGACTTTAAATTGACTTTTTAAACTTAAATTATTACTATTTATTTCGGTAATAACTCGATTAAGTCGTAAAGATTGGGCTAAGGTTTCGCCATATATTTTTTCTTCTTCATTTACACACATAATGTAAACATCGACATTATGAGGCATTGGTCGGTCTTCTAAATTTTTCTTTATTTCGCCGATTAAACGATCAATACCAATACCAAAGCCAATCGCCGGCATATCTGGTCCATCTAAGGTTTTTACTAATGAATTATAACGACCCCCGGCTCCTAAAGCGAGCCCACTATCATCACTTATATATTCCCAAACATGATAATCATAATAATCGATGCCGCGCACTAATTTACTATCAATTTCATAATCAACTTCGAGCATCGTCAATAATGATTTTAGTTTTTCTAATCTTAGTTTAGCATCATCAGATAAATAATCTAAAATATTCGGCATATTTTGAAATACTTGACTATCTTTGTCAACTTTACAATCTAAAATTCTTAAAGGATTTTTTTCATAACGAGTGCGACAATCTTCACATAAATCATTTAAGTAAGGTTTTAAATATTCTTTTAAAGCTTTAATATAATTAGTTCTCGTTTCTTCATCACCTAACGAATTTAAATGCACCGTAAAGTTTTCAATTCCTAATTCTTTTAAAAGATTATATCCTAAAGATATAACTTCGGCATCAATCAAAGGATCGTTAGAGTTAAAAACTTCCACCCCAAATTGCGTTAATTCCCGGTACCGACCGGCTTGGGGCCGTTCATAACGATACATCGTCCCTAAATAATAATATTTTAAAGTATCATTGCGGTTACCATATAATTTATTTTCGATTAAACTTCGTACAACGCCGGCCGTACCTTCGGGCCGCAAAGTAATATTTCGGCCGCCCCGATCTGTAAAATCATAGGTTTCTTTCGTAACTATATCTGATGCTTCGCCCACACTGCGATGAAATAAAGAACTATCTTCAAAAATAGGTGTTCGCACAAATTCATAATTATAATAAGTCATATATTCATTAATTACATCGACAATATATTGATAAATTTTGGCATCAATATCAATTAAATCATAAGTTCCTTTAGGTTTAGCAATCATTAAAATCACTCCTTAAATACATAATAATATTTTAGCACATTTTCCTTACTTTGTATTAATTTAAATCACAAAAAAGAAAAAACTTAAATATTTTAGCTTTTAAAAATATTTAAGTTAAATTATTAAAAATATTTAAGTTAAATTATTACTTGTATTTTTCCTTAATTTCGGTTACACTATATGTAGTGTTACCGGTTAGGTAATGCCTACGTGTTGTGTAGACACTACACCTTTATGGTTAGTGTCTTTTCTTATGCTATATTAATTTTAGAATAACCAAGATGAGCATAATTATTATGATTAAAAGAATTGCTTCTTTGTTCATAACCATCACCTACCCTTTCATTCATAACCTGTTGAGCATAAAACCCCCTCAAGAAAAATTACTCAGATAAATTTTGGTAGGCACTACTAACCGATAACAAGTATTCTATTATAGAAAAAATGCCTGCATTTGCAAGCATTTCGACATAACTAGACATATCTTTTATTTTTGCCGAAATTTAGGATTAATTTCTTTCATAACAAGACCTAAAATTAAAGGTAATGTCATCGCATAAGGCAAACAATAACGAAAATACGTATTGGCCGGTCCCGCCATATTCATTAAAACTACCGAAAAAGCTAGTAATAACAAAATAATATATTGTTTCTTTTTTTCAATAATTAAAACTACTAGCATAAATAGATAGCACCAAAAATAAAAAGCACAATTTACACTTAGTTTTAAAATCGGAATATAAGGCCAAGAAGCTCCATAACCGGTAAGTACCAACCGGCCTGTATCTAAAGAATTATAATGATAATTAAAGCCCGCTTCCGGCAATTTTTCATTTAATTTATAATATAAATACCAATCATATACTTTAGGATAAAAATAACCATAAGTATTGTTAAGCGTGGCAT
>CANROR010000067.1 GCA_947632275.1 uncultured Bacilli bacterium
ATTCTACGAAGCTTTAATTAAAGATAGTCAAGAAATGCAAACTGCAGTCGAAAAAGTTATTCGCGATTATGGTTCTGAGCAAAATGCTTTAAATAACTATTGGGGTATTAGAGCTCTATGGGCCGCACGTAGTTATCCAAATAGCAGTGAAGTTCGTTTTGAAATCTATAATACTTTAAAAAATCTAACTAATGATTTTGAAAAAGATGAAATCTATATGAGCGAATGGCAACAAGATGCAAGCAACTTAAATGTTGAATAAAATTAGGCTTTTTAGCCTTTTTTTGTTATAATAATTTAGTGATTTTAAATGAATGAAATAGAAAAAGAAATATTAAATGGAAAATTAGTTATTATGCCGACCGATACCACGTATGGCTTGGTATGTGATGCCACCAATGAAGAAGCGGTCAAAAATGTTTTTAAGGCCAAAGAAAGAGATTTTTCGAAACCTTTAATTATCTTAGTAAGTGATCTTAATATGCTAGAAGAATATACTCAAAATATTAGTGATTTAGAAAAACAAATTGTTTCTAAATATTGGCCTGGCCCTTTAAGTATCTTATTTTTAAAAAATGCTAAAATCAGTGATTTAGTTACCGCGGGTAGTCCTTATGTGGCCATTCGCATGCCTAATGATGCTAATTTAAGAAACTTAATAAAAAAGATCAAACGACCAATTGTAGCCACAAGTGCTAATATCTCAGGAAGCGAAATAATTACAGATGTTAAAACAATTGAAAAAGAATTATTAGCCAAAATAGATTATGTAGTTGATGGGGGAATTATTACTTCTAGTCCATCAACTTTAATTAAAGTAGAAAATGATAAAATTCAAATCCTTCGAAGTGGTATTTTAACAAGTCAAATCAAAAAAGATTTTAAAGAAAAAGTATTAGATTAAATTTTTTAAATAATCTAATACTTCTTCTTTATCACTTAAATGATATTTTTCATGACCAATAATTTGATAATCTTCATGACCTTTTCCTAAAATAAGTAAAATATCATCTTTTTCTAACATATCTAAACCTTTTTTAATAGCTTCTTTACGATCGAAGATAACTTGATAGTTGTCTTTTTTTACGCCTTTTAAAATATCATTCATAATAGCTTCCGGATCTTCAGTTCGCGGATTATCATTCGTGAAAATGACAAAATCAGACTTTTCGGTGGCAATATTACCCATGATTGGTCTTTTTAAAGGATCGCGATCGCCACCACAACCAATAATCGTAATAATTTGTTTTTGTTTTAATTCATTATAAGAATCAATGATTTTTTCTACGGCATCGGGCGTATGCGCATAATCAATGACGACATAAGCATTTTTCCCTTCGTAGGTTTCGCATCTACCCACAGGAGCTTTAATATTAGGCATTATTTCTAATAATAAATTAATATCGATACCTAAAGCTTGCCCAATGGCTAAAGCCGTTAAAAAATTATAAATATTAAATTTACCGGTTAGGTTATAGGTTACTTGATAATTATTGCCTAGAAAAGCAAAATTTAAAGTTGTTTTCGCCGGCGTAAAATGATAATTTAAAATTTTAAAATCGCCATTGTAACCGAAAGTAAGATGCTTTGGCCATTTTTCCAAAAAGGATGGGGCATATTTATCATCGCTATTGGCAATAAAAATACCATCAGATGTTAAATAATTTAAAATTTTTAATTTTTCATGTAAATAATTTTCCATGGTTTTATGAAAATCTAAATGATCTTCGGTCAAATTAGTAAAGGCGCCAATTTTTAATTTAAGACCGGCGATTCTTTCGTAATATAAAGAATGACTACTTATTTCCATGACAACATGGGTGCAACCTTTATTTTGGGCATCTAACAAGAGTTTATATAAAGTTAAAATGTCGGGAGTGGTATTTTCTAAAACTTGAATTTCTTCGCCAAAGTAAAAGCCAATAGTTCCAAGATAGGCTACTTTATAGCCTAAAGCTTTTAACATTTGATAAGTTAAAAAACAAGTAGTAGTTTTGCCATTAGTTCCCGTGAGACCAATGAAAGTCATATCTTTAAATTCGCTAGAATATTCCTTAACTAAAGCCTTTTTTAAATATTCTTCGGTGGAAGGAACAACTTCTACCTCCACACTTGCCTTCATAGGATGTTCGGCAATAATTTTGCTAGCTCCATTGTTAATCGCATTAGATATATAATCATGTCCATCGACGGTGTGACCTTTAATCGCCACGAAAATTTGACCATTTTGAACTTTGCGTGAATCAGTTTCGTACTTCATAAAAACACTTCCCTCATAATTTCTAATATAATTGTATTATAACATTTGTTTTAAATTCTTAGTAGTGGTATAATTAATTAATATGGAGGATTATATGAAAAAGATTATTTTGACTGGTGATAGACCAACTGGTAGATTGCATTTAGGTCATTATGTTGGTTCGATTAAAAGAAGAGTTGAATTACAAAATACTGATGCTTTCGATGAAATCTATATTATGATTGCTGATAGTCAAGCTTTAACGGATAATTTTGATAATCCTCAAAAGATAAGAGATAATGTGATTGAAGTGGCTTTAGATTATCTAGCTTGTGGCATTGATCCGAAAAAAGCCAATATTTTTATTCAATCAACCGTTGATGCTTTAACGGAACTTACTTTTTATTATATGAATTTAGTTACTTTAAGTCGGTTACAAAGAAATCCTACGGTTAAAAACGAAATTAAAATGCGGGGCTTTGAAAAGAGTATTCCGGTTGGTTTTTTAAATTATCCGATTAGTCAAGCCGCAGATATAACGGCTTTTGAAGCTACTTGTGTACCCGTTGGGGATGATCAATTACCCATGCTTGAACAAACCAGAGAAATTGTTCGGAGTTTTAATAATATCTATGGCGAAACTTTAGTCGAACCCGAAGCTTATGTGGGGGAAAATGAAATTTCCCGGCGCCTTCCTGGCATTGATGGCAAAGCGAAAATGAGTAAATCTTTAGGCAATTGCATTTATCTAGCCGATGATGAAGAAACGATTCGGAAAAAAGTTATGCAAATGTATACGGATCCCAATCATATTAATATATCCGATCCGGGTAGGGTAGAAGGCAATGTCGTTTTTACTTATTTAGATGTTTTTGCCACAGATGCGGATTTTGCCAAATATTTACCTGAATTTAAGAATTTGGTTGATTTAAAAGCCCATTATGAACAAGGCGGCGTTGGTGATGTTACCATTAAAAAGTTCTTAAATAATGTTTTACAAGATGTTTTAAGACCGATTCGCGAAAAAAGAAAAGAATATAGTCAAAATATTGAATTAGTCTATGATATCTTAGAAGAAGGCTCTAAAAAAGCCCAAGTAAAAGCTAATGAAACGTTAGCAAAGGTCAAAGAAGCCATGCAAATAGATTATTTTAATGGCGATAAATTTAAAAACGAAATTAAAGCAAAATATGAATAAAAAAGAATTGGGGTGATGAGATGTGAATGAAAATGGTGCACTAGCCAATACTAAAGCTATTTTCAAAGGAAAATATTATCGAATTACGATTTTAAGTGAACGTTTAGTTCGTTTAGAATATAATGTTGATGGTAAATTTAATGATAATTTATCCACTTTAGTTAAAAATCGTAATTTTCCGTTTCCTTCTTTTAAAGTGGAAGAAGATGAAAAATATTTAGTCATTACCACTCAATATTTTTCTTTGCAATATGCCAAAGATAAACCTTTTTTAGGCCCTAAATATGCACCCGATTCTAATTTAAAAATAGCACTTTTAAAATCTGATAAAACTTGGTATTATTCGCATCCCGAAGCGCGTAATTTTAAAGCTGATGCTTTTAGTTTAGATGATTTTGATGGCAAAAATGTTGCTTTAAATAAAGGCCTTTATTCGACTGATGGTTTTGCAACCCTTGATGATACTAAAAATTTACAAATTAATGAATATGGTTTTTTAACTGAAAATACTATTAAACGGGTGGATATGTATGTTTTCATGTACAAAAGAGATTTTGGCCGTTGTTTAAAAGATTATTTCACTTTGACTGGTTATCCGCCTTTAATTCCACGTTATGCTTTAGGCGTATGGTGGAATCGAGAAAAAGTTTATTCCGAAAAAGATTTAGAAATTATTGTTAATACTTTTCAAAAATATCAAATACCGTTGGCAGTCATGTTATTAAGTGAATTTTGGCATATTAAAGATCCTAACAATTATAATTTATATAAAACAGGTTTTTCCTTTAATCATGATTTATTTCCTTTACCTAAGGAATTTATCCATCGGATGAATAACTATGGTATTCATGTTGGTTTAAATATAGATCCTACGGAAGGGGTAAGGAAAGAGGAAGAAGCTTATGCTCAATTTGAACAAGAATTTAATACTCAAAATAAAGAAAATGTTCCTTTTAATATTATGAATCCGGCTTTTGTTAAACTCTATTTACAAGCCTTAATTAGTCCTTTAATCAATATGGGTGTTGATTGTTTGTGGTTAGATTATAAAAAGGATTTAGCTTCTTTACAAGCCTTAAATTATTATCAATTCCAAAATTATAAAGCTTTTTCTAATAAAAGACCTTTAGTCTTAACGCGAAATCCCCTAGTGGCGCCGCATAACTATAATGTTTTATATTCGGGCCAAACTATCGTTAGTTGGGATACTTTAAAATATTTACCTTTTTTCAATGCTTTAGCAGCGAATAAAGGTATTTCGTGGTGGAGTCATGATGTCGGTGGTTTTAAAGGCGGAACGGAAGAAGATGATTTATACTTACGTTATGTGGAATTTTCAACATTTAGTCCAATTTTTCGCATCAGTGCTCGCCGTGGTCCTTATTATAAAAAAGAACCTTGGCTATGGGATATTAAAACTTTCACCGTGGCTCGCGAATATTTTTGGTTACGTCATCGGTTAATTCCTTATATCTATTCTGAAGGTTATAATTATCATAAAAATGGGATGCCTTTAGTACAACCAATGTATTATAGTTATCCTGAAGTTTATGACGAACCTTTATATCGGAATGAATATTATTTTGGGAAAGAATTATTTGTTTGTCCGATTACGAAACCGATGAATCCTTTAATTAATCGGTCCATTCATCGCATCTTTTTACCAAATGGGGTTTGGTATGACTTTAAGACCGGTAAGAAATTCGTGGGGAATAAACGTTATGTATCTTTTTATAACGAAGAAAATTATCCGGTTTTTGCCAAAAGTGGGGCTATTATTCCTTTGGCTAATTTGGGTGAAAATAAAAATGATACCCGGATTCCAACCGATTTGGAAATCAATGTTTTCCCGGGCGAAAATAATACTTATAAACTTTACGAAGATGATGGCGTATCAAATGAATACCAAAATGGTAAATTTTGTATCACGGCTATTGATTATAATTATTTACAAAATAACTATACTTTAATTATTCACCCTTTAGAAGGTGATGTTTCCATTTTGCCGGAAAAAAGAAATTATATTATTAGATTTCGCAATACGCGGAAGGCGGAAGATGTTAAAGTTTATGTTAATCAAGATATTCATGAAGAAATTGAGGCCTTTGAAGATGAAAATGATTTTGTGGTCGCTATAAAAAATGTGGCCACGGCGCGCCAATTAACGGTTAATTGTAAAGGTCAAGATATTGAAATTGATGCTACCCATATTATTAATGAAGATATTAATTCTATTATTAATGATTTAAAAATTGAAACAACTTTAAAAGAACAAATAGCCAATGTTATGTTTGGTAATATGGATATTCGTAAGAAAAGAATAGCCCTAAAGAAAATTAAAAAATTAGATAAGAACTTTAAAAGAATGTTCTTGAAATTGCTTGAATACATCGCCGAAATTTAATATAATAAAACCAATACTGGTGGTGAAAATAGATGGAATATAAAATAAGTATTATCTCGGGAATTGTTACCTTTTTTGTTGTTTTCTTAGTTGATTATTTTGCTATTTTATTACCTAAAACTAAAGTTATAAGTGGTAAAAAAACTAAAAAAAATAAGAAAAAAGAAACTACTATCATGGAATTGGAATATCTAAAAAATCGTTTTAAATTAGATTTATTTAAAGTGGATTTAGATTATTGCATTAAATGGTTTGCTTTTTTAAATTCGTTTATTATATCTATAACTTCAACCATTATCATGTTAATACCATGGAATATGATTTTTCAATTAATGATTGGTTTTGTATTACTTATGGGTCTCATTTATTCTTTATATGAATTATTTGGTAGACACTTAGTAAAAAAAGGATGGACAAGATAATATAAATAATAATGAATAATCAGAAAAATTGCTTCTGATTATTTTTTTATAAATTTCAATTTGGGGCTTGAATATATATATATATATATATATAGTGCGACCAGGTAGGTCTTATAACTTGGTAGGTGGAAATCCTACTCAGAAAGTGTAACCCAACACACTGATAGCGAGTCTTGGAGCGAAGCTGGTAACAGTTAG
>CANROR010000068.1 GCA_947632275.1 uncultured Bacilli bacterium
TTGGTTCATATTCTTTTCGAATCTTTTGGCTTGCTTCTTCAACTCCTTGAGCTACTAATTTGGCAATTCTTTCTTGTTCTTTTTCCACATATCTTTTATGAACGTTTTCTAAAGAATTAGCTTTGGTTATTGCTTGATACAATTGCTTACTTAATTTGGCATTTTGATATTCCAAGTCTTCTACACGGTGTCTTAATTCAAAATTTTGTTTTAATAAATTACTACTACTTTCCATATTTTTAGTATATCAAGCGTTTTCTTTTTTTGCATCCTTTTTGACACTCTTTTTACATAAATCCGTGAATAGTAACTGATTTTAATTTTAATCATTTCAAAGATTTCTTAGAAGAAAAAGAAAATATTAAAGTTTCTTACAAGTATATTTACAATATTTTAACTAAAGAAGGTATTTTATCTCCTAAAGCTAGAAAGAAAACTAAAAGAGCTTTTGCTAAACAAAAACTTCTTCAAGAAAAGAAAATTAACTTAACTATGAGTGAAGAACAAATATCTGAAATTGTTAATCATGAAGTTGCTTTGGAAGATTCTCATCCAAGACTAGAAAAGCCTAAATACTTTGGTGAAATTATTGAACAAGATGGGTCTATTCATCTGTGGTTTGGTGAAAATAAATCTTGTTTACATTTAGCAATTGATAAAGCTACTTCTACTATTGTTGGTGCTTGGTTTGATTATCAAGAAACATTAAATGGTTATTATCATGTTTTATATCAAATACTAACTAATTATGGTATTCCTTATAAATTTTTTACTGATAATCGGACAGTCTTTAATTATATGTCTTTAAATCCAGATAAAAGAACAAGTGAAAAGGATGTTTTAACTCAATATGGCTATGCTTGTAAACAATTAGGTATTGCTTTAGAAACTTCTTCTGTTTCTCAAGCTAAAGGTTTAATTGAAAGAACTAATGGTACTTTTCAAGGTAGATTAATTCAAGAATTAAGATTAAATAATATTACTACTAT
Organism: uncultured Bacilli bacterium; assembly: GCA_947632275.1. GTDB lineage: Bacteria > Bacillota_I > Bacilli_A > RF39 > UBA660 > Onthocola_B. Next base: position 990 of record CANROR010000068.1, read on the forward strand.
TGATGAAGCTAATAAGTATCTTACTGAAATATTTATCCCTAATTTTAATAAAAAATTTGCTTTGGATTATCAAAAATTTCCATCCGTATTTGAAGAATCTCCATCAGAAGATGTTATTAATTATACTCTTGCCGTTTTAGCCACTAGAAAAATTGATAATGGTAACGCAATTAAATTTAACAAAGAATATTATCAACCATACTTAGACAATGAATTAAAATGTTTTATGCCTAAAACTGAATGTTTAGTAATTAAAGCCTTCAATGGCGATTTATTAGTAACCATTGATGAAAAAGTATATGAATTAAGAAAATTACAAAGAAATATGTCTATATCTAAAGAATTTGATGAAGCTATTCAAGTTAAAGTAAACAAAAAATACATTCCACCAATGACTCATTCTTGGAAATTAGCTTCATTTAAAAAGCAAATGAAAAGAGCACACACAAATCATGTGTATGCTTAAGCGGGTTTTTATGCCGAGAAAACTTCTTGATCAATGGGCAATTCAAATACGTAATACTTTTATCAAATTAGTAATTGTTTACTAATTTGACTAGCAAAGCGATAAAGTATTTGAATTGGGGCCCCATTGTCAAGAAGGAAATTGGAATAAATTTTCCCGCTTATGTTTTCATTTTTTTGAGACATTTTCCAAAACTATTGACATTTCTAAATTAAATATTAGTTCATTTTTTACAATTAAAAAGTAAATTCTTATTTTGGAATTTACTTAATTTTTTTAATACCCTTTCTTTTTATAATAATCATATAATTCTTTAAAGCGATTAAAATGCACAACTTCTCTTTGTCTTAAAAATAGAAGCGGCCCAATTATGTCGGGATCTTCCGCCAAGTCAATTAAATTTTCATAAGTAGCCCGAGCTTTTTGTTCAGCAGCCATATCTTCACTTAAATTGGCAATGGGATCACTCATGGATTCAATATAAGCGGCCGTAAATGGAACCCCATTAGCATTGGATGGATATATTCCTTTCCGATGATCGGCATAAAATTGTTCTAAGCCGGCGGCCTTAATTTCATCAATTGTCGCATTAGCCATTAATTGATTAACCATCGAACCAATCATTTCTAAATGCCCAAGTTCATTAGAACGTTATTGTTATCGGTAATAAATTAAACTAGCAATATACTATGAATAATAAATGTATAAATTTAAAAATAAGAACAAAAAAAGGAAAAAAGTTCGGGTATTGTATTCTATACCGTAAAGAAGTTCCAATTTTTTCTTGTAATTGTAACAATAAAGAATATAAAAAACGCACAATAAAATCCAATTCATTGTGCAAAAATGATAAAAAAAGTACCAAAATGCACAATCAAAGTGCAAAATTAAGAAAATTAGAAAGAAATAGATTTAGTCTATTTACAAGTGATAATGATCATTGTATGATTTGTAAGTCTACTTATCAATTAACCTGGCACGAAATTTTTGGCGGCCGAAATAGGCTCAATTCAATGTGTTATGGCCTTTGCCTTAGAATTTGTCTATCCTGCCACGAAACGTTGCAAAATGATAAGAATTTCAATGAAATTTGGCATAAAAAAGGACAAGCTATGTTTGTTAGAGCTTATCCTAGATTGGATTTTGTCAAAATATTTGGTAGAAATTATTTATAAATCTTTTTCTATATTCATTTCTACTTCTTTTTTTTGCCTATTTGTTATTTTTCCCTTATTAGGTGGATACCAACTTCTAACTTTTAATACTTTACCAGAACTAATTCTTACTGCAACACATACATTATCTATATTTTTGTAATATTCAAGGCCTGATGTTTCTTGATTATAAAATGTATAATCTGGCTTTTTTATTATGTTAGATAAATTATTATATGCTTTAAAAATATTTTCTTCCGACTTAAAATCTTTTAGATGTTTATTAATTACATGTTGGATTCTATCATCATATACTAAAATTGGTTTATTTTTATGCTCTTGTATATTCCATTTTTCAGCAATACTTGGTTCTAAAATTCCGATATACTTATATTTCATAGATTACTCCTAAAAAATAAAGGCTTGTCTAATGACAAGCCTCCTAGGTAATAGGTTGGACATCACTTCCAACATCTCATCAGAAATTCTTGCGAATAACTTACACTTAAGACTTATACAAATAAATCCGCGATAGACGATGATACTCTATCCTCTAATTACCTATTTAATAATATTACAATAAGTTATAATATTATACTATTATTTTGCCTAAAGGCACATTTAGACATCAGAATTGAACATCTGATATTACTTTTATACCATTTTTTTATTAAAAATGCAAGCTTTTTATCTCTTTTTTACTATATTTTTTAACACTTTTTAATATTTTATTGCATAAAAAAAGAACTAGGTTTTGCCCTAGTCTTTAAATCCGTATTGTTTTAGTTTTGCAAGTGTTTTTGAACCAACATTACCATCAGTCTCAAGTCCAGTTCTTTTTTGAAATTCTTTTATACTTGCTTGAATATATTTACCATAGTAATTTCCTAAAGCTTCTTTTTTAGTATAAGCAGGAAATGTTTTTCTCATAAAACTAGCTATTTTTCCAACATTTTCATGTCTATCACCTAAACCAAACCAACCTTTAGACGGAAAGAAGCCACCGTTACTTGTTGATGTTTCAAAAGCTTTTCCTTTAAAAATGTAATCATAAGGATCAATAGCGGTTGCACTACTTCCTTTGTCAATTTGGAAATGTAAATGGATTCCGGTGGCTTTACCAGTTGCACCAATGATACCAATTTTTTGTCCTTTCTTAACTTTATCATTTTTCTTTACACATATAGAGCCGGATTTTAAATGATAATACAATGTTTGATAGCCGTTATTATGTTTTATTCTAACGTAGCAAGCTTGACCATATTGCTTACCAGTTGTACAAACACTTGTAACAGTACCATCGGCTACTGCTAAAATTTCGGCGTTATTATTTCTAGGATTTGGTACTAAATCAATTCCCTTATGGTAACTAGTCTCTTTTTTGCCTTGATAAGTAATAGTTCTTTTTCCAAATTTACTTGTTACTGTTAATTTACTTGCATTAATCGGTTTCATCTTCTATCTCCTCATCATCAGTGATTCCAAAAACTTCTTCTTCGTTTTCTTCAACTACTTCTTCTACAAAATCATCCATTATTCTTCTTCTCCTTCTTCAATTTCTTGATTTTTATTTAATTTAGTTAAATCTGCAATACCACCAGCACCCATCGTTGCCATCAAACATAAAACTACTGCTTGTAATAAATTTGGTTCTATTTTTGTAAAGAAACATATTAGGGCACTAATTAAGCCGATAACAACATTTTGCAATGGTATGAACCGATTAGGTATCTTATCTATAAAAGTCTTTGTAATAGCCCCAAAAATGTATGCTACGATAGCTATTATCACAACATAAGTTATTTCCATTATTTCTCACCTCTCTTTCCTCTATTTTTCATCAACTTATCCCATCTATCATGTATATAACTATTGCCATGATAAGTTTTTGTATATTTTTCGTAGGCATCATAGGCTCGTTCTACTTCTACTTCGCTTAATTCTTCTTCGGCTTCTATATCAGCTAAAAAACGAACCAAGTAATTTTTGCATTGGTCCTCACCCACAACTATTAAATCTTCTTTTACAACATTTATTTCTTGCTGTAATTCTTTTTTGTTTGATTCCATCTTTTCTAAAATTGGTTTAGTCACTACATTATTAAAAATTGATTTACAATATTTTAATATTGCAATTATTCCACCGATAAAAGCAACAAGCCATAATAGGTTTGTTGCTATAGTTCCTAAAGTTAAATTTTGCATTTTTACTTTTTTATTCCTCTTTTCTTTTTTATATTATTTAATACCAATAATTTTTATTTGATATGGATTGTCATATACAGTTTTAGTTCCAACTAGACTATAGCCACATTTTTCACAAGAAAAACCATTTTCTAGAAATTTTAATTTTATATGTAAGACATTACTATTATCGTCGATACCCTTTAATGAAACATTTGAATTTCCTGATGAAATATAAGAAACAGGAACAATTGTAACTTCATTTGTTGGTGATAAAACTATAAATAAAAATCTATAGTCCAAATAGTTAGCATTGTCATTATATTTATAAGTTTCTCCTGTTGTAATTGTTTTATCAAATAACGAAACAATAGTTTTATTCATATTAGTATCAATTTCATTAATTTTAATATCATTTTCTTCTATACCATTTTCTATATGGTTTAATCTAGTCGCCGTAATTGGTGTTGATTTATCAGGTAAATCTTTCCATTCTTGTTTTTCGTATGCCATATTATTGGCTATTTAGTTTTATCTATGAATTTAAGCAACTCTCTTCCAATAGGCTACTACCTTTGACGGTTGGTAAGAACTTTCCTCATCAGTCGTTCCACCTAATTTTATTGCGTAAGTGATATTTTGACCAAAAGTTTCTTGTGGACCAGTATTAAATTTTAATGCCATTGGTCTTGGGGGAAGTGCAATATAATTTTCATAAAAAACCCCGTTTGTGGCTATTGCATCCGCATAACCGGAAACAAGAGTATGTTTATGGTTTTCACTGCCTTTAGTCTCACCAATGTTGCTTCCTTCTTCATCACAACCTATGGGTGTTAAATTAACTAAATTTCTTTCCCAAGTAAATCCTAAAAAATCACTATGATCCTCATTGTCATCAAACATAATAGAAATTCCAATTGGATAAATTAAATTTAAAATTTCTTTAAAATTAAAATTTAGATTTCCCGCGGTTAACGGTGTACTTCTATCAGGTAAATTTTTAAATTCTATTAATGCCATATATTTGGCTTAATTATTATCTTGCTCTTATGCTACTCGTTTCCAATAAGCTACTACTTTATATGGTGGCAAGTTTCCACTGTCACCTTCACCAGCGTCTGCTGATGAAAAATTAGATGTACTAGGCGCATATGGGTTATTCAAAGGTGCAAGAACCGGAAATTCTTGCCCTGAATAAACATTGCCGTATTTATTAGTTACTAAATGGTTGTGTTTTTGCAAATATTTACTACCGCCTGTTTTATCAATAGTATTAAAATCTTCATCATCACTTTTAATTCCAACTGGAAATACTCCTTCTAAAGTTCTTTCCCAAGTAAAGCCTAAATAATTGCTATGGTCTTCATTATCATAAAAAATCTCGGTTTTACCAATTGGAAACGCAGCTTCTAATATTGCATTACACATTTTTTCAAAAGTAGCTTTGCACAATGGAGTAGTTCTATTAGGCAAATCTTCTATGATGCCATCTAAATTCATAGATAACACCTCTTATTCATTAAAAAAGAGCAAGTATAATAATTATTATGCCTTGCCCCCTTCCTCTTGTGAGGCGCTGTTACTAAATAACTGCACCTCCTTCCATTTTTTTTGATTTTTGCCGTAACTGTATATATATATATATATATCACGCATTATTTTTTT
>CANROR010000069.1 GCA_947632275.1 uncultured Bacilli bacterium
AATTAGAAATGACCCAAGAAGAGCTAGGGAAAAAGTTAGGGGTCACAGGCAAAACGGTATCGCGTTGGGAAAATGGTAATTATATGCCGGATTTGTCTTTACTCATTCCCTTAAGTAAAACGTTAAATATTTCGATTAATGAGCTTTTGCTTGGTGAAAAAATAAAAGAAAATAATCTAATTGATAAGAGTAACGAATCAATTGCGGCGACCATAGATTATTCACAAAAGGCTATTAAGAAAAAAACAAAAAACATATATTTAAAAATAATAATTAGTATTATTATAATTTTTCTTATCTCTTTCTTTAGCTACAAAATTTATTTATTAAATAAATATAACATTAATAAAATTCCCGAAGCAAAACAAGTAATTGAAAATTTTACTAATCATCAAACTATTAATATTAAAAATAAAACTTTAAATGAAGAAGAATATTTCATTTTAGATAATATTAAAATGAAAAATGATTTTTTTAATTTCACCGAAGTTAATTTAAATAATAATGATCCTTTTTGTATAAAAAAATGGCAGTTTAAAGAAACAGATGCCAACAACGCTTTTATAATTAGTATTTCGGCCTATCCTTTTCAAACTTTATTTGATGCCAATAGTGATTTAATTATTTTTAGCAATTCCACATTACCTAAAATAGATAATAAAGAACGGATATCCTATTTATATAGTAATAATATTACAAATGAAATGGCCTTTTTTAAATTTTTAAGTGATAAGAAAAATTTCCAAAACAATATTTTTTCTAGTTCGAAAAATATTCGGGGTTCCTATGCCGCTTTACTTTCGGCGACTATATTTGCTAATTATCAAATTAGTTTTTTAGAAGGCGATTATGAAGGTTATCTTTTCTATGATAAAGAAAATAATATAAGCGAATTTCATATTTTAAAAAATAATTTAAGTTATAATTTTACTTTTATTGGTTCTAATTTTACTTTAGATTATATAAAAGAATTATTAAATACACTTGTTATTTAATTAAAAAGTAATAGTTTAGGAAAATATAAACATAATAATGATAGGTGATATTTCATGGAAATTATTTTTCGTTCTCTTATTATGTTTATTGTTTTATTTTTAATAGTTAAAATATTAGGCAAAAAACAAATTAAAAATTTAACTTTATATGATTATGTTTTAAGTATAACGTTAGGTTCGATTGCCGCGGATTCGATTATCAGTTTAGATACACCTTTGTATGATGGCATAATTGCGATATTAGTTTTTTCTATCATTGGTTATCTTACTTCTTTAGCTTCTTTCCATAGCCATACAGTCGAAGAAGTAATGGATGGGGAGCCTTTAGTTTTATTTGAAAACAATAACTTTAATTATGAAAATTTAGCAAATGCTAAATTAAGTGTGGCCAAAGTATTAGAAAATTGCCGTTTAAAAGGTTGCTTTGATATCAATGAACTTGATTGTGCCGTTTTAGAGCCATCTGGAGATATTTCTATTCTTCTAAAAGGTAAATCTCAACCCGTGACGAGTAATGATTTAAAAGAAAATGTGCAAAAAACCAGTCAAAAACAAACTTTATGTTATAACCTTATTGTTGATGGCGAGCTAGATATGGAAGAACTAAAAAAAGCCAAAAAGACGAAAACTTGGTTAAATAAATATTTAAAAGAACATCATCAAACTATCGAAAAAATTACTTTAATGACCATTGATAAAAATAATAAAATAACTTTGTTTAACAAATAAAGTTATTTAGATTTTGAAAAAGTGATATGTTATTTTATAAAAACGACTTTTTACAAGCCGTTTTTTTACTCGAATTTTCAAATTTTTAACAATTTGGTGGAGTAGAGGGGAGTTGAACCCCTGTCCAATATGCCCTATGATATAACATCTACAAGTTTAGGTAGATTTTAATGTCCTAATTAAATGGCTCTACACCAACCTTATAATTAGTAAGTTTAGTTAATATTCGATATGCTAATCTAAACAATTAACATATTATATCTTATATCTATGAACCTCTTATTCAACCTATAAGAGAAATTGAATAGAAGTGCTCCCTAGACTCCTAAGCCATTGCAGGAGCGAAACTATAGTTAGTTTCGTCATTTAAAATTTAAGGTGCATTTTAGGTATGCCTACCACTTGCCGTCATATCTAGTAACACATGTCGAAACCAAAAACTACCCCATGTACCAAGTATTTTAGCATATCTTGGGGCATTTGTCCATATTTAACAGATATTAGCTTGGCTTTCGGCGTTTAATGAATAATCAGTGAATTCGCCTTTTAAATACAAAGGATAAGCTGCTGCACCAATCATCGCGGCATTGTCCGTACAATATAAAAGCTTTGGTATGGATAAATTAGCTTCGTATTTATCACAACTTTTCTTAATTTCTTCTCTTAAATAATTATTAGCCGAAACTCCACCGGCGACAATAACATTTTTTATTCCCGTGTTTTTTAAACCAATTTCTAGTTTACGACATAACTCATCAATTGCTACGGTTTGAAAACTACAAGCCAGGTCCGCTTGCTTTATTTCATTACCTCTTTGTTTTTCATTGTGAACTAAATTGATAATACTACTTTTAAGCCCACTATAACTAAAATTATAAGTTTCGTCCATCACTGGTCTTGGTAAATTATATGTATTTTGGCCGGTTGCCGCGAGTCTTTCAATGCCTGGGCCACCAGGATAAGGAATATTTAAAACGCGCGCTACTTTATCATAAGCTTCCCCAATCGCATCGTCCATAGTAGCTCCTAAAGTTTTAAAACTATAATCATCATCCATAATAACAAGTTCAGTATGACCGCCACTTACGACAAGCGCTAGTAAAGGAAATTTTAATTCATTTTCCAAGGCATTAGCATAAATATGGCCAATTAAGTGATTAACTTTAATTAATGGTTTATGATAAACATAAGCTAACGTTTTGGCAAATTCCACCCCAACGAGTAAAGAACCTAAAAGACCTGGTTTATAGGTAACCGCGATAGCATCTATTTTATCCATGCCCACACTACTTTTATTTAAACAATCTTCCAAAACATAGGTAAAATTTTCGGTATGCATCCTGGAAGCTATTTCGGGAACAACGCCCCCGAAAACAGCATGTGTTTTCATTTGAGTAGATATCGATAAAGATTCTACTTCTTTACCATTTCTAATAATAGCAATACTTGTTTCATCACATGATGATTCGATGGCTAATATATAAACATCTTTCACTTTAATCCCTCCGCATAACTAGAGCATCAACACCATTATAATACCCTTTTCTTTTATTTACTTCTTTGAATGCATACTTTTTATATAAAGCAAGTGCTGGTTCATTATTAACCGCAACTTCTAAAGTAATGCTTTTATTTTCTTTTTGATAATTAGTTATAAGATAACTCATTAACTGAGAAGCAATATGCTTTTTTCGATAATCTTTAGTCACAATAATATATAATAAATCAATATTATTGCCAAAGTCTAATGCATATAAAAAACCTTTAATTTTATGTTCATCTTCATAGACTAACAAAATGCCGAAATCTTTGGTTACTTCTGTTTCTAAATGAAAAAGTTCAGAAAAATTGGGATTTAATTCGCTTCCTATTTTATTTAAAAACTCTAGATCCTCCAAAGTGGCTTTTCTTATCATTTTTCAACACCTATTTTTTTAATATAAATGGGATTAACTAAATGAGGATTTACGTTTTTCTTAGTTAAACAGAAATTATAGATTTTTTCATAATCCAAGTCAACTTTAACTTTGGCATCTGGATAATTAATTATTTCGTCATTTGCAATATACTTATACTCAATAACCTTAAAATTATCATCAAATAACCCTAAGTAGTAACCATTGTTATCACTGAAGGCTACTTCTTTACCCCCAGAAGATATCGCCATACATTCTAAAGAAGAGATGACCTTAATAGGCTTTTGTTGGGTATAAGCTAGCGTTTTTGCAATAATAACTCCTAATCTAACGCCCGTAAAAGAACCAGGGCCATTGACTACAATAATTTCCTCATATTCTTCATTATCAATAACTTTTGTTAAAATTGGAAATAATAATTCACTATTATTTTTTTTATCAATAATTTCTTCTTTTTTTATAACTTTGCCATCTTGAAATAAAATAATGCAAATATTCCAAAGATGGGTATCAATAAATAACGTTTTCATTTTTATAACACGGCATTACAAAGTTCTTCATATTTTTCGCCATAAGCTTCAAATAATAAAATCCGGGTATTTTCATCAATCACTTTAAACTTTATAACTAACCTTTCTTTGGGTAATTTATTCTCAATAATATCAGCCCATTCAATAATGGTAACACCACCTTTATTAAAATAATCTGTAATGCCAATTTCGTCTTCACTATCTTCTAAACGATAAACGTCCATATGATATAAAGGTAATTCTCCATTTAAATATTCTTTAATAATTGTAAAAGTAGGACTCGTAATTGTATCTTCGATTCCTAGTGCCGTGGCAAAACCTTTGGTAAAAACCGTTTTTCCTGATCCTAGTTCGCCTTCGAGACAAATAACCATATTAGGAAATTTTTCACTTTCTAGATTTTCCGCTAAGCGAAGAGTATCATCCACATTTTTTGATGTATATTTATATTCCATTTTTCTCACCTAAATTTATTATAAAAAAAATAAAAAGGATATACAAGCTTTATATATCCATTTGACAATTTATTTTATCTCTTTTTATCAAAATTTTCTTGATATACTTCAGATTGATTTAATTCCTCTTGGATTAAAATTTTTTTAGCCTTGTTAAACATATACTCCATTGCGGAAAAATCATTGTTTATTTTACCAGTAATTTTATAATTTTCTAAAAATAAATTATACATTATAACCTTAATTTTCAATTTTGATTTAACAGGTAATTTTTTAAAATCATCAAATTCAAATATTTGCTTATAGGCTTCTTTAAATATTTCCTGTATATTATTTTCATCTTCCTTTGTATTTTGATTACTTAAGGCAACTAACTTTCCATCATTTATATCATATATACCTGGCTTTAAAGTTTGGCAATCCATTTTAATAGCCGGACCATCAGTAATATAAATAATTACTTGATCATTTTCAATTCTAATAATAGGGCAAGCCCCACGTTTAATTCTAAATTCAAAATCTTTTTCATCTCGTTTTAAAAATATACATAATGTTTCATTTTTTTCTTGTTCTATATTCATTCCATCATATCTGCTATTTCCTCTTAAAGAAGAAGTTGCTCGATTTTCCATCGCCAAATCAAAATACCCATTAAAAGTATTTGGTATTTTTAACGTTCGTAATTTATTAACATTTCGAAAAGAATTTTGTTCACAAGTTTCAACCCCTTCATTTAAAATTATAGATTCTAAATTTTTACATTGATTGAAACAATATGATGGTAACTTTTTGGTTGTGCCGGGTATTTCAACACTTTTTAAATAAACATCATGACTTGCAAACAAATTTCCAAGTTCTGTAACCCCATTGGGTATAACTAAATTTTGTGTTATTGGATAATTATCTTTTGCTATTTTTTTATTGTTGAAGGTAAATGAAAATCAACAACTCCAGTTTTTACTTGACAATTAATTTCTTCTACCCCGTCCAATAAAGATATTAACTTAAGTTTTTTACAAAATTGAAAGTTTCCCCCAAATTTTTTAAAATTACCGGGAACAACAATTTTCTCAACGCTTCCCGACATTTCAGTAATTGCGGTATCTTTTATACCAAGTGCTGATTCCGGTAAATTATAAACGGTTAACCCTTTAGGCAAGTGATATATTAAATGGGTATTCACACCAATTAAATATCCATTTTCTTCATATGTTTTTTCTATTTTTTCACGATTAAATAAACTCATATCTTATCTCCAATCAATTTAATTATATCATAATTTTATATTAAATATATTAATATATTTTTAGACACAAAAAAATCCGCGACTACCTATTTTTGCATTATACTATCTTCGGCGTATTAGGGCTTAACTTCTCTGTTCGGGATGGGAAGAGGTGTACCACCTAAGCTATCGTCACGGATAAAAGACAAAGATTTTGTCCTTTAAAAAACCTGATAATGTAAATACATCAAATTAACAATAATATAAGTTAAATCCTCGATTTATTAGTACTAGTCAGCTCAACATATCACTATGCTTCCACCTCTAGCCTATCAACCTTGTAGTCTACAAGGAATCTTACTTCACGAAGAATGGGAAAATTCATCTTGGAGGAGGCTTCCCGCTTAGATGCTTTCAGCGGTTATCCCGTCCATACATAGCTACTCTGCACTGCCACTGGCGTGACAACAGATACACCAGAGGTATGTCCATTCCGGTCCTCTCGTACTAGGAACAGCTCTCCTCAATTTTCCTACGCCCA
>CANROR010000070.1 GCA_947632275.1 uncultured Bacilli bacterium
ATGCGGGAAAGCTGCACGTACGGATTTGTGAGGGTTGCATGGGGTAACCTGTGCTTCTACTCGATTAATTATGGGTGAAAGTAGGATTTAGCCCATGAAAAGAAAAATAATATTAAGTACCATATTAATTTTGATAATTGCATTAAGCTTGGTTTTAATATATCCTAAAAAAGAAAATGAAATAATGAAAAATAAAAGTAGTAAAAAGAATAATTTTCTAAGTATTATGATTGAAGAACAAGCCGGAACGGGTAAATATAATGAAATGGATGAATTTCCCCAATCTGGATATATTTTAAATTATAATTTAAGTAAGTGTTTAAATGGTAGCAAAATAAAATTTGAAGATGGTAGTATATCCGTAATTGGCAACAAAACTGATCGTTGTTATGTTTATTTTGATTATGATGCTTTAGGCAGTTTATGTCGTAATCAAAATATGTCCGAATGTTTTGTTAAAAATTATAAAAAAGATGGTTCCATAATTTATCATGATGGTTTACCTGACTATGAAGGCATGGCAAATTCTGATTTGGAAGCTGGCGATTTAAGTTATCGTTATATAGGTGGCAATGCTATAGTAAAAAATTATGTTTGCTTAGATGGAACAACTACAAGTGGAGCATGTAATAGTGATGATTTATATCGAATTATTGGTTTATTTAAAAATAGTAATGACCAATATGAAATAAAATTAATTAAAGCCACGCTTGCAACCGTTGTGGAACTTGGTGATCAAAATGCCAAAATTTCCGATGAAGATCTTACGCCGAGCGCTTATTTTTCAGATACTAGTTATTATTGGAATAATACCGATAAAGAACATGTCGATTTTAATGATAAAAATAGTAACACCAATACCAATATGTGGCAATATAGTAACTTAAATAAAGTAAATTTAAATAATTTTTATTATAAATATATAACGAATAAAGTTTCATTTTTAAAAGATAATATAACTAATCATACATGGATAACTGGGGGTTATGCGGATAGTGATTTAGATGCTAAAGCAACCTATGATGAAGAATTAGGTACCGGAAGAATAAAAGAAAATGATAATGTATGTTATACTCAAGGGAATATTGCTACCCCAAGATTGTGCACAAAAGAAGATATAGAATATACAGATCATATAGGATTAATGTATATTTCAGATTATATGTATGCAACATTGCCAGAAAAATGGATCAAAACAGCATTAAATTATAAAGACCAAGATGTTAGTATTAATAATTGGATGTTTATAGGAAAGAATGAGTGGAGTATTTCTCGCCTTTCATATAATGGTATTTATGCAAGAGATATTCGTTCCAATGCTAGTGCTTTTTATGGAACCAATGTTGTATATAATCTTAATGTTGTTCGGCCAGTTTTCTATATTTCCTTTGATGTTAAATTAAAGGAAGGCAATGGCAGTAAAGAAAATCCTTTTAGATTAAATTTTAATAAATAAAAGTTGTTTTATCAATAATTTGTTTTATAATATTGTTAGGTGAAGAAGAAGTGTTTGGACACAAAGAAGATAGCTTGCCCTTTAAGGGGATGAGTGAAGAAGAATATTTAAAACTTAAATATTATTTAGGTTATTGTATAGAATTCTCGGAAGATATAAAAAATTTATTTGCGTGCTATGAAAAAGGAATTTTAACTTTAAAAGGAATTTTTTTAAATCGCATTGAAACAAATTTTGAATGTAAAGGTTATTTTAATGAAGATGCTATGACTTTGTTTATTATTTCAACTATTAAATATCCAGATGGTGAGGAAATATATACGACGGATACTTTTAAATTCTTGGGGGATACAATAACCGTAACCAGTCATACTGATGAACTGGGGGATAATATTATTGAAATTCCTTATTATGCTTCCAAATTAAAAAGATAATTTCATTTGTTTTTCACAAATTTATTTTATAATGACTCTAGGTGGTTTCCATGAAAGTATTAATTGTTGATGATGAAGAATTAATTAGAAATGTTATTAAAGAATATCTTTATTTAGAAAATTATGAGGTCCGCGAAGCGAGCAATGGTATTGATGCTCTTAAAATAGTCGAAAAAGAAGATTTTGACATTATTATCATGGATATAATGATGCCGAAAATGGATGGATATACGGCTTGTCGCGAAATTAAAAAAATTAAAAATATTCCTTTTTTAATGCTTTCGGCGCGGGGTGAAGAATATGATAAATTAATTGGCTTTGATTTAGGAATCGATGATTACGTTACGAAACCATTTTCACCTAAAGAATTAGTGGCCCGCATTAAAGCTATAACCAAAAGAAAGAATGTTTCGGAAAAAATTTTGGAAGTTAAAGGTATCAAAATAGATGATATTGCGCATGAAGTTTATATTGATAACGAAGAAATTGAACTAACACCTAAAGAATATGAATTATTAAAATATTTCTTAGAAAATAAAAATGTCGCATTATCGCGCGAAAATTTACTCAATAATATTTGGGGTTATGATTTTTATGGCGATGATCGGACAATTGATACCCATATTAAAACTTTAAGAAAACATTTAGGTAAATATAAAAATTTGTTAATTACAGTCCGAGGAAGGGGTTATAAATTTGAAGACAAAGATTAAAAGAAAACATAGTATTCAAACGAAAACTCTTTTTTATCTTTTTATTTTTAATATTGTTGTTATTTTAATATTATGGTTTTGTCAAATAACGATTTTTAATAATTATTATGAAAAATATCAATTAGATATCTTAAATAAAATGGTAACTTCTTTGCAAGAAACTAACGAAAGTGATCTTGCCAACCTTTTAGAAGAAGAAGCTTATAGCAATGATGTTTGTATTGCTATTACTGATGAATATGAATTTTTAGGTTATTATAATTCCAAAATGGATGGTTGTGCTTTAAGACCCAACAATGCGACAATAAAGAAAATGATAAATTCCTTTATCGATAGTAAGAAAAATCAACAAACGTATAAATTTATTAATGATGAAAAGCATATTTCCGCGGTTTTATCGGCTTTGAAATATCATGATAAATATATTTTTATGTATTCTAATTTGGAAGATATCTCAGTGGTAACAACCGTTATTAAAAAACAATTATTTTATTTAACTATTGTGGCTTGTTTTGTAGCTATTATTATTTCCGCATTTCTTGCAGAAAAATTAACTAATCCAATTAAAAAAATAACGAAGAAAGCATCTTTACTTGGCAAAGGCAATTATGCTATTGAATTTGACGAAAGTGATATAAAAGAAATAGATGAATTATCGCTTACTTTAACTCAAGCGAAAAATGAATTAAGTAAAACCGATGAACTTCGAAGAGATTTGATGGCTAATGTTTCTCATGATTTAAAAACGCCTTTAACAATGATTAAAGCTTATGCCGAAATGATTAAAGATATTTCTTACAAAGATAAAAAGAAAATGCAAGAGCATTTAGATATAATAATTGATGAAACAGATCGCCTTACTTTATTAGTTAACGATATTTTAGATTTATCACGTTTACAAGCCGGTTCTCATGAAGAATTAGCTAAAGAAACTTTTGATCTCGCCAAAGAAATTAAAGATATTATGCAAAAATACGAAATTATTAAAGAAACCGAGAAATATAATTTTATTTTAGATATGCCTGAACAAATTATGATTAAAGCAGATAAAAAAAGAATTAATCAAGTAATTTATAATTTAGTTAATAATGCCATAAACTATACGGGTAAAGATAAAACGGTAACCATTAGAGTTACCAAACAGAAAAAAGATTATAAAGTAGAAATAATTGATACAGGTAAAGGCATAAAACCTGAAGAAATACCATTTATTTGGGATAAATATTATAAAAATGATAAAAAACATCAACGTAATGTGGTATCGACTGGCCTTGGCCTTTCCATTGTTAAACAAATTTTGGAAGAACATGGCTTTGAATATGGCGTCAAGAGTCAAGAAAATAAAGGTACTTGTTTTTATTTCATAATAAAAGGAAATTAATTTCAATTAATTTCCATATAGTTTTCACAAATTTAGTTTATTATGTTAATTGTAAGGAGGCATGATATTAAAAATTTAAACAATACTAACTTATAATAAAAACTCAAAACTCACACTTTTAAAAATGGGATTAATCTCCCATTTTTTTATGGATGATTTTGGAAAAATGTGATATAAAGTTCAAAAATAGTCGGAATTTTGTGATAAATTATCCTTGTGAGGTGTTGAATATGGAAAGACTAAAAAGAAAAATTGATATATTTTTAAGTAATTGGAAAAAAGATAAAGACCATTTACCATTAATTGTAAAAGGCGCAAGACAAGATGGTAAGACTAATGCTATTGAGTATTTTGCTCAAAATAATTACGAAAATTTTATTAGTATTAATTTTATTTTACAACCACAATATAAATCTATATTTGATAATGGTTATGAAGTAGATGCAATTATTAAGAACATTTCGTTAATTAATCCTAATTATGAATTTATTCCTCAAAAAACTTTAATCTTTTTTGATGAAATACAGGATTGCATTAAAGTTGCTACTTCTTTGAAAGCTTTTAAAATAGATGGCCGTTTTGATGTTATTTGTTCAGGATCATTCATGGGAATAAATTATAAAGAGATAGAATCAAATAGTGTGGGATATAAGCAAGACTATGAGAATTTAAGAGAAAATAAAAATTTTAATACCTATAAAGGAGCTATATATGAAAATATTGTTGGCGATATGCTAGTAAAAGCAGGATATGATTTATATTTTTATAAAAATAAAAAGGGAACTTTAGAAATGGATTTTTTTATTAGAGATAAAGATTCCTTAATTCCTGACGAAGTGAAAGCAAGTAATAATTCTAGTATTTCTTTAAATAAATTAATTGATGATAAAAAATATCAAGAGATAAAATGGGGAATTAAGTTAGGATTATGTAACATTGGCTTTAATGGTAAGTTTTATACGTTTCCTTATTTTTTAACTTTTTTATTAAAAAGATTTTTAAAAGAAAAAATGTCAAATGACATTTTAACGAAAATAAATAAAGATAAATAAGGCTAAAACTAAGCAATAAATAGAAAACTTCCAAAGGTTACCTTTTTTAACTAAATTACTTAACCATTGATAAGCTAAATAAGTAACTATACCGGCACTTATTAAACCGATAGTATAAGGTAAAATCATATCACTTAGATTTGGCGTTGCCATCAAATCACTTACCCCTAATAACATTGTAGCTAAACTAACTGGGAAATAGAGAATAAAAGTATATTTTAAAGCCGTTTCTCGTTTTAATTTACATAAAAGACAAGCAACTAGGACTGTTCCACTTCTAGATATCCCAGGGACAATGGTTACGGCTTGGAATAAACCAATAATAATGGCATCTTTTAAAGTGATATCTTTATCTTCTTTTTCGCCTTTAATATTTTTAACTATAAATAACATTAAAGCTGTAATAAGAAAAGCGAACGCTAGACCTTTTAAATTATATAAATTTTCTAATTTTTCTTTAAAGATAATACCGGTGATACCAACGGGAATCGTACTAATCACAATATACCAACAATATTTAAATTTATTTAAATTACTTTTTCTTTTTTCTTTATTAAAGATATAAGTAAAGAAAGATTTAATTAAATCCACAATATCTTTCCAAAAGATAATTAAAATGGCTATAAAAGAACCAAAATTAGATATTATTTCAAAGTTTAGAGAATTAAATAAATTAGTGTTAAATAATTGTTTAAAAAGGAAAATATGGCCACTGCTAGAAATTGGTAAAGGTTCCGTTAAACCTTGAATAATTCCTAAGATTATATATTTTAATAAATTCATTACTATCACCATTATAATTATATATTATATTTTTTATTTTTTCACTAGGAATATAAAATTTTTAAAAAATTAAGGCTTGAATATATATATATATATATAGTGCGACCAGGTAGGTCTTATAATTTAGTAGGTGGAAATCCTACTCAGAAAGTGTAACCCAACACACTGATAGCGAGTCTTGGAGCGAAGCTGGTAACAGTTAG
>CANROR010000071.1 GCA_947632275.1 uncultured Bacilli bacterium
AGGAGTAAACAAAATATGGAAAATGAAAAAAAGAATAAGAGAAAAGCTTTAATCTTAACAATTATTGCCGTCTTAACTTTACTGGCTTTAGTTGGAGGAGCAACGTATGCTTATTTTCAAGCCCAAGTGGGAGAAGGAAAACAAGCGGATGTTAACGTTAAAACTGGGACCACGGATAGTTTAACTTTTAGTGTAAGTGATATTGAAGTTACAACTGAACAAACTGCCGACGATAATGAAGAAACGCAAATAGTAATAGATGCTAATCAAGAAAATTTTAAATCCGGCGATTTAAATCGCGGTGATGGGGTAAAAGCCACAGCCCATCTTATAGCTAACGATGCAACTAATAGTGCTAGTAAAACATATAATGTTTATCTTAATTTAAAAAATGAAGGGGAAAAAGGATTAGTATATACGCAAGGAGAAAGTCAACCCGAACTTATAATGCAAATAATAGGACCAGATAGTCAAGTATATAAAGAAACAATAGATGGATTAGAATATAAAGAAGAAATAAGTGATTTAAAAGACAATACTTATAGTGGATATGATATAACAAAAGCAAGTGGCTTATATACTATAGCCAAAAATTATAATATAACAGCGGAAGCGGAAGCTCCAACCGCGGAAGAAACCCAAGAATGGCAAATCAAAATAATCTTATTAAATCTAGATGCCAACCAAAATGATAATACCGGCAAAGAAGTAACAGGGGAAGTATTAATACAACAAGAAGTAATTCCAACCAGTTTAGCTGATGTATGTAGTAGTGAAGAAAAAGTAGGAGATTGTATAAAAGAATTATATGAACAATCCAATTATAAAATAAGTAATATAGTATATCACAATGCAATAGCAGCCTTAGAAAAAGAAATACCAAATAATGCTAAAGTAGCGGGAGACGATTCATATAGATTTGTTGGAGCCAATCCCAACAATTATGTCTGCTTTGGCAGTGCCTGTTCAAATGAAGCAACAAGTCTAAATTATAAAAACTTATATCGGATAATAGGCTTATTTAAAAACGATAGTGACCAGTATGAAATGAAAATAATCAAAGCAGATGCGGCAACCAAAGAGGATTTAGGAGATACTTTAGATCCCGAAGGCAGTGCATATAGTAGTGATGCAATACCCAATTTACGGTTTTATAAAGGCAGATTAACAGAATATGCAAATTATCGATGGAATAGTACAAATGGAACAAGCTCAGGCGATAATAATGTAAATATGTGGAAAAATAGCAATTTAAATACGGAAAATTTAAATAAAAAATACTACAATGCTATTGAAGAACCGTATAAAACAATGGTTGTAGAACATGAATGGCAAGTTGGAGGAACTGCTAATTATCAAGATGTAAAGGAAGTATACGAATCTGAATTAGGATTCGAAAAACTAACTGAAACAAGTAATAATTGCTATACGCAAGGAAATACGAGTGATGCTAGAGAATGTAATGAAACTAATGACTTAACATACAGTGGAGACAACGCTCATGTAGGTTTAATGTATCTAAGTGATTATATGTATGGAACCTTACCAGAATATTGGACAGAAATAGCCGAAAATTATCAAAATGATGAAATTAAAACAAATAATTGGTTATATTTAGGAATATATGAATGGACTATTTCTCGGTATTCGGCATATTTTGATCGATCACGGCGCGTGGATTATACGGGATTTGTAAATCATAATACATATATATATGATGATATTGGTGTTCGCCCTGTTGTATATCTCACATCCGACGTGAAAATATCCGGAGGTTCCGGAACGGATGCTGACCCTTTCACGTTGGCAATGTAAAATATTGGTAGAAATATCAATATTTTTTTTGGAAAAAACATATATTTTACTTGTAAATATCGTAATTTTTTGGTAGAATTTTAATTGCTGTAAATGCAAATAAGCATTGATATGGATTATATTTGCGAGTGCTTCAAGAGAAGTGTAAATATAAGAAGAAGTATCAAGAAGAAAAAACGAAGGAGGAATGAAATTTATGGCAGAAATAGTTTCTATGAATTATTTATTAGAAGCTGGGGTTCATTTTGGCCATCAAACTAAAAGATGGAATCCGAAAATGAAAGAGTATATTTTTACATCAAGAGATGATATTTACATCATTGATTTAGAAAAAACTAAGGCATGTTTGGAAGCCGCTTATGAAGCAGTAAAAACAATTGCCGAAAATGGAGGAAAGTTCTTGTTTGTCGGAACTCGTAAACAAGCGGCTGAAGTTTGTTTAGAAGAAGCAACGAGAAGTAATTCTTACTATGTAACCGAAAGATGGTTAGGGGGAACTTTAACTAACTTTAGAACCATTAGAAGAAGAATTAAAAGACTTGAAGAAATTGAAGAAATGGAAAAAAATGGAACTTTCGAAGTCTTACCTAAAAAAGAAGTAATTGGATTAAAGAAAGAATATGACAAATTAAATAAAGTTTTATGTGGTATTCGGAATATGGAAAAATTACCACAAGCTTTAATAATTGTCGATCCTAAGAAAGAATATAATGCGATTAAAGAAGCCAGAAAATTAAGAATACCTGTTTTTGGGGTTGTTGATACCAACTGCGATCCTGATGATGTTGATTATGTTATTCCCGGTAACGATGATGCGGTTCGTTCTATCAAAGTTATGCTTGGGGTTTTAACTAATGCAATTTGTGAAGCTAATAACTTAGAATTAGTGGATTATGTTTCTGAAGAAGAAAAGAAACCATCTGAAGATGCCGAAAAGAAAGAAAAAAGCGAAAAAGAAGTTGTGGCTCCGGATGTAATGGAAGCCGTTAAAGAAATGGAAGCGCAAGATGAACTTGCCGTTAAAACTTTAACGGAACTTAAAAAAATGGCTAAAGAAGCCGGAATAAAAGGATATTCAACTATGAAAAAAGATGAATTAGTTGAAGTATTGAGTAAATAAGGAGGGAAATATGGAAGTTACTGCTAGTATGGTAAAAGAACTTAGAGAAGTTTCTGGTGCCGGAATGATGGATTGCAAGAAAGCTCTAAGTGAAACAAATGGCAATATGGAAGAAGCCATTAATTATTTAAGAGAAAAAGGAATTGCAAAATCAGTTAAAAAAGAATCAAGAATCGCGGCCGAAGGCCTTGCTAACATTTATGTTGATGGCGATAAAGCCGTTATTCTAGAAGTCAATAGTGAAACCGATTTTGTTAGTAAAAATGAAGAATTTAAAGGCATGATTGATACCATCGGTAAAACAATTTTAGCCAGTGGTGTTCATACTTTAGAAGAAGCAAATGAACTGGCAACGGACGAAGGAACAATTAAAGATTTAATTGTTAGTAAAGTTGCCAAAATTGGTGAAAAATTATCTTTTAGAAGATTTGAATATGTGGAAAAAAGTGCCGATGAAGAATTTGGCGCATATATTCATTTAGGTGGTAAAATTGCTGTTTTAACAGTTGTTAAAGGCGCAAGCAGCGATGTAGCTAAAGATGTGGCTATGCAAGCAGCGGCGATGAAACCTTTATATGTTTTCCCAAATGAAGTTCCTGCCGATGTTTTAGATAATGAAAAAGCGGTTTTAAAAGAACAAGCAATGAATGAAGGAAAACCTGCCGAAATTGCCGAAAAAATGGTTGAAGGTCGGTTAAAGAAATTCTATAAAGAAATTTGTTTAAATGAACAAGTCTTTATTAAAGATAATGATATTTCCGTTGGGGAATTTGTCAAACGTAATGGTGGCGAAATTGTGAAAATGATTCGCTATGAAGTTGGCGAAGGCATGGAAAAACGGAACGATAATTTTGCCGAAGAAGTTATGAGTCAAGTTAAAGGAGAATAATTTCTCCTTTTTGCTTGACATTTTTTATTAACTTTTCACAAAAATGTTGGGAAAAGATGATATAATATCTTTAATGGTGAAGATATGAGTAAGGTAGAAATAAAAAATAAATACTTTTTTAAAAATAAATGGCAAATGGCAATTTATTTAATTTTGTTTGCTTTCTTAATTTATATGTTTATTTTTTTAGGTAGTTTAGATTATGAAAAAGAAGTTCCTGACAATGTGCAATTTGCCACGGATTTTAATTTAGTTCCAGAAGCTAATGTTTTTAAATATGTTAGTAGTCAAGATGCTAAAATCTTGCTTTCATCCCAAGATGTAATTATGTTAATTGGTTGTAAAAATGAATGGGTTAATTATTATGCCCAAATGCTTAACAATGTGGCTAATTCTTTAGAAATTGAGACGATTTATTACTATGATATGCAAAGTGATCGAGAAGATAATAATTGGTCATATGAAGCTATCTTAGAAGATTTAAAAGATTATGTTTCTTATAATGATTTAGGTCGAGCAGATTTATATGCACCAACTTTGGTGGTAAAGAAGAACAATCAAATAATTTATTATGATGATGAAACTAGTTTTGTTAAAGGAAGTAGTACTCCTAAAGACTATTGGACTAATCATAAAATAAATATGAAAATGCTAGAAATGGAAAATGCTTTAGTTAATTATTTAGAAAGTTGAGGTAAAAAATGGCCAAGTTTAAAAATTATATCGGAATTATTTTTTTAATATTTATCATGCTAATTTTTATTGTGGGTGGTTTTTTTACCATGCGTTATTTTACCCAAGAAAAAAAGATTAATAAAACGAAAACAGAAAAGAAGGAAGAAATTGATTTAAGAATTGATCAAAATAAAGATTACTTTTATTTTGATAATGAAGAAGAATTAATTGCGAGTATGGAAATTGAATATTTAGAACCGGTTTTTAATATTCAAGGCGCGGAAGAAATAAATAAGAAATTAAAAGAAGAAGTACAAAGTTTAAAAAAGACAATTAAATATTATACTGATTCGGAATTGCCCGAAGGAACGGAAGGCAATGAAGAAAAAATCTATAGTCTAAACTATCGCGACTACCGGGAATATAGTTATGGTAAATATTTGAGTTTGGCAGTATTAGATTATAGTTATGATTTAGTAAATGGGAGTGTGCCTATTAATTTAAATGCTTATGTTATTAATAAAGAAACTGGTCAAAGTTTAACTAAAGAAGAATTAATGCAAGAATTTAATGTAACCAATGATACTATTACCCAAAAGGTTAAAGAAAAACTAGATGCTAACGTTATTTTATATGAAAAATCTGGCGTTAGTGTTGATGTTAATGCTTCACTAAATTATTTAAATAATTATTATGCGTTATATGTTAATAAATTTGGGGAACTTGAAGTATCTTTTGTTGTCAAAACTAGTGAAAACATTTATAATGATACTGTAACAATTAATAAATAAAGGTGAGAATAAATGGAAGAAAAAATCGTAAAATTATTACGGAGTGAAGATTTAGCGCAAAGTATTCAAGCTTTAAGCGAAATGTGCGAAATTGAAGCTTTTCAAGCGGCGAATTTAATTGAAGAATTTCAACTTATTGAACAAGTTGAAGCCGATATGGTAGGAATTGATAATACGAATTTAGAAAAGCAAAAAGCCTCAATTGTTCAAGGCCTAGCCAATGGTACTTATGCGAGCAAAGAAAATAAAGAAAATGCTTTACGCCAAGAAATTATTAAAATATTGCAAATACCGAAAATGGAAGAAGAAATTGCAAAATTAAGTGAACTTTTAGGTATTGAAGCCATTGAAGCAGCCCAATATATTGAAGATTACCAAAATATTGAAAAATCGGAAATGGCTATGCAAGGTTTAGATCAAGAAAGCATTATTAATTTTAAATGGCAAATAATTAATGAAATGATGGACAAAAATAATTTAAGGAGATAGAAATATGAAAGAAAATGCAGAATTAAAAATGATGCAAACAATAGAAAATTTAGAAGCAAGATTAAATAATATTCGGGCCGGCCGAGCTAATCCGGCGATGTTAAATGGGGTCATGGTTAGTTATTATGGCACCTC
>CANROR010000072.1 GCA_947632275.1 uncultured Bacilli bacterium
ATGATTGGGTATCTACTTATAATGGTAGTTATTTAGTAGTAGCTTCGCGGGCAGTAGATAATTTTGCTACTTACCAAAAAGCTTATATTTACAATTTAGTCGGCGATATGAAAAATAGTGTCGAGGAAAAAATTAAAACTTATAATAAAGTTTTAGAATTCCAACCATATAATATTACCGCTTGGTATGGTTTAATAAATGCTTACTTGGCTGATGATTCGAAAACTAGTAGTGATTATTTAGCACTAGCTAAAAAAGTTATTGAAAATTTAAAAGAATTTCCAATGCCAATGCATGATTTATTAGAATTATTTGAAAGTCATATTGAAAATAATCATCAAGTTGTTTATAGTAATTTACTCCGGACAACCCTAGAAGCAATGGCTACAGATGTAGCCACCAAAGACTTTTCTCATTCTAAAGCAACCACGGATGTAGCTAAATATTTATTAGGTATCGAAGATAATCTGGCCGCGGCCAAATTTTCCTTTGATGGCGAAGATGCTAATAAAATTATTTTACAAGAAGATTTTATAAATCGGCCGTTTGAATATTCTTTAAATTATGATTATGATGTTAATTCCGAAAGTGTTAGTTCAAGTACAACTTGGGAAACAATATCTAGTAGTAACGAGGTTGACCTAAGTGAAGAATTAAATAAAATTAATGTTAATCATGATATTGTTATTCACTTTTTAGATGATGAAAATCGCAATATTGAAAATGTTTTTGTGATTGATATTACGAAAGCGGAAGCGCCAAAAGGTTTATTTGCTAATGATTTAGAAAATGTGGTCATTGGTGTAAATGATAAAATGGAATGGCAAATCGCAGGTAGTGCCGAAGAACTAAAAGTTAAAAATTGGACAAAATATAGTGTCGAAAAACCGGATTTGGACGGAACGAAAAAGGTTTTTGTCCGGATGGGAGCTAATGGCACCACGATGGCTAGTGATGCCGAAGCCTTTACTTTCGAAATTGATCCAAATCAAGATGCGACCAAAAAATATATTTCTTTTTCTCGGTTAGAAGCAACGGCTTCTAGTAGTCAAAATGCTAATGAAGCACCAAGCAAAGCTATTGATGGAAATCCAAATACCATGTGGCATACTAAGTGGGATAGTTCTGACCATGATTTATGGTTCCAAGTTAAATTAGATCGTCGGACCGAAATTTCTAAAATTGATTATATGCCCCGGCAAGATAATGCGGCAAATGGCCGAATTACGAAAGCCAAAATTGAAGTTAGTTTAGATGGTAAAAATTGGACTTTAATCAGTGATGATGTTGTTTGGAATAATGATATGACCACGAAATCTTACTTTTTCCCTAAACCAACTCTAGCCAGATTCGTTCGGATTACGGCCTTAGAAAATAAAGGAAATGGTACTTTTGCTTCGGCGGCCATGTTTAATTTCTATGAAAATACCGTAACGGAAATAAAATCACTTGCGAATATGACCATTAATTATATGGAATCAGGTTATATTTATAATGGGGAATATATTACCCCGAATGTTGTCGTTTTTGATGGCAACGAAGAATTAATTATCAATGAAGATTTCCAAGTTGAATATCTTAATAATTTAAATGCCGGGACCGGGACGATTAAAATCACGGGTTTAGGTATTTATACTGGCGTTGTTGAAAAAACATTTACAATTAGTAAAGCCAAAGCTCCTACTTTAATACCTGACAAAACGATGAATGTGGTCTCAGAAATCCAAACTTTAGCAGAAGTAACTTTACCTGATGGTTGGGTTTGGGAAAATGAAGACCAAACGCTTCAAGAAGGTATAAATAAAGCTAAAGCTGTTGCTATTGATAAAAATAATTATTTATTAAATGAAATGGAAATAACGATTATTAAAGCGATTGGTCAAGTTCCCGAAATAAAAGTGGATAAAGTCAAATTTGATTTTGATATGAAAACCGAAGCGGAAAAAGATTTAAGGTATTTTACTTCTTTAGTAACTATTACTGATGCCGAAGATGGTTCAATTAATTTAACCGATGAAATGATTACAACTGATTATACTTGGGGTAATATTGGTACGTACTTTATTACATATACCGTAACTGATAAAGATAATAATACCGTCAGTTTAACCATGGAAATAACTTTAAGAAATTCGGATACGGAAGCTATTAATATTGAAGACTTTAAAATGGAATATCTAGATAAAAATTTAATTTATAATGGTCAATATCAAGAACCAGCTATTGTTATTAAAGATAACAATGACCATATCTTAAAATTAAATAAAGATTATCTTTTAGAATATCAAAATAATTTAAATGCCGGCACGGCTCAAGTTAAAATTACCGGTCAAGATTTATATGCCGGGGAAATTACTAGCAATTTTGCTATTGCTAAACAAAAAATGCCCGATGTTATACCAAATCCGGAAATTATGGTTTCGGCAACTACTGATTCGGTTAGTTTGATTGCTTTACCAGAAGGTTGGACTTGGTTAAATGAAGGAATCGTTTTACAACCCGGAAAAAATGTTATCCAAGCTATTTATCTTGGTGATATTAATCATGAAAGTTATACGATGAATATTACTATTATTCGAGAAGAAATTAAGAATAATGAACCGGAAGAAGATAAAAAAGAAGAAAACAATAATAATTCTTCTTCGGAAAAAGAAACAGGAACTGATAATAATAAAACAACTAATAAAGTAACTAGTTCTAAATCAAAGACTAATACTTCAACCAAGAAGAAAACGGATTCGACTACAGAAAAGACTACGGAAGAAAAAATGGAAGAAACCGAAAAAGTCGAAAACAAAGAAGAAACTAAGGAAGAAAAGCCAGAAGAAATTGAAAAACCCCAAGAAGAAGATAATAAAGAAGAAACTACGCAACCTAATTTCTTTAGTCATCTTACGATTATTTCTTTAGTCTTCGTTTTAAGTAGTTTCGTAGTTTTCCTAATATTTAAAAAGAAAAGAGCTTTGAAGTAAAATTTGAAGCCTTTTTTTTGGAGCTAAAAAGTGATACAATTATTTTAGGAGTCTATTTATGAAAAAAATTATTTTTCTCGTAGGATGTTTATTGTTAGTTAGTGCTTGTAGCAACATTAAAGATTTAAAATATGAAGATATAATCAATAATTTTGCCACAACTGCTAATCGCGCCAATACTTATCGCCAAGGTTATAAATATTATTTGCCGCGGAATCTAGCCGTTAGTGATAGTACTTTATTTAATGAAGTTTTAACTAATGAACAAGAAACTTTTTATTTATATGTTGATGGCGTAAGTTATAGTAAAAAAATAAAAAAAGATTACCAAGTATCTAATCAAAGTTATTTTTCTAAAGCGATAAATTATCAAGATAAGTTTGGCTATGTCGAAATTAATAAGCAAGAAAATGAAAAATATTTAGTTGAAATTATGTATAATTATGCTAAAATAGAAGTAATGGTAGATAAAGATAGAATTAATGAAGCTTTATTTACTAGTGTTAGTATTTTAAAAAGTATCGAGTATAAGGAAGAGATTATTGCCAACCTTTTTGGTAAAGACGTTTTAAACTTTAAAGAGGAAGAATTTAATATCTTTAATACAACCAGTAGTGATAGTACTTATTTACAAATTGACGATACTTATGATGTTGTCGAAGATGAAGAATTGCCCGACACAGATTTAATTAACTAGGAAGGTGAAAATGTGGGACTATTTGGAAAAATAAAAGATATTTTATTTGAAGAGGAAGAAGTTGTTGAAACAAGCGAACCCAAGAAAGAAGTTAGAGAAGAAGTAAAAGTCAAAGAAGAACCGAGAATTGAAATTAAAGAAGTGGTTAAACCAGTTGAACCTAAAATAGAAAGAAGTTATGAAGAAAAGAAACCAGTTCAAGAAGAATTCTTAGGCGAAAGAGACTTTTTAACAAAAGAAAAAGAAACGACTTCCCCATTTTTAGATTTTGATGAAGAAGAGTTTTCCAGTATTATTTCTAGACCAACGCCACGGAAAACGAATGTTTTAGAATATGAAAAACGGAAAAAGGTTGAAAAAAGAACGGATTATGGTCATTATGAAAAAGCGGAAATAAGAGAAACAGTGGAACGGAAGAAGTTTAAACCATCACCAATTATTTCCCCTGTTTATGGTATTTTAAATGAAGATTATCGCATTGAAGATATTAAAGATAAAAGTGATTTTGAAGAACCTTTAGATATCGAAAGTGTTCGAAAAAAAGCTTTTGAAGCACCTAAAAAGGAAGAACCCAAAGTTGATTTATATGAAGAAGAAACGGTAACAGTTAAATACGCCGAAGATGAAAACGAAAAGAAAACCAAAGAAAAAACAATTGATGATTTATTAGAAGATACAACTGATGAAATTATAGATACTAGACCAGCCAAAAGTCCTAATGCTAGCATAGAATATGATGAGTTAGATAAAGATTTAGATTTAGAAGAATTTGAAGAAATTCCCGAAAAAGAAACAAAGAGTACTAAAGAAGTTGAAGATATGGATGATACAGTAGAAAGCGATTTATTTGATTTAATTGATTCTATGTATGAGAATAGAGAGGATGGTGAATAAAAGGTGCGATTTTGGTTAAGCTTTTTACCATTAGTAATTTATATTTTATTAATTATTTTACTAATTATAGGCATAATCTTAGGAATTAAGACTATAATAACAATGTCTAAAGTAGATAAAATTGTAGATAGTGTTAATGACAAAGTCGAATCATTAAATTCAGTATTCAATATTATCGATTTTACTACTGATAAGTTAACCTTTTTCGTTGATCGAATTGGGGAAGCAATCAGTAATATATTTAGTAAACTTATGCGAAAAAAAGAAATTAAAAAGGAGAGAGATTATGAAGAAGAATAATTTTGGAAAATTTGTAGCTGGGGCGGCCGTTGGTGCCGGTTTAGGTTTATTATTTGCTCCTAAAACGGGTAAAGAAATGCGCAAGGAATTAAAAAAGAAAATTGATGAATTAATTGAAAAAACTAAAGAAATTGATGTTGATGAAGTTAAAGAAAATATTCTAAACAAAATAGATGAAATCGAAGCCGAACTACAAGATTTAGATAAAGAAAAAGTTTTAAAAATTGCTAAAGAAAAAGCTAGTGATATTGAACAAAAAACCAAAGAACTAGTAGAAATGGCGATGGATTCGGCCAAACCAAAATTAGAAAAAATGGCCGATGATGTTCGGAAAAGTGCTATTAAAAGTATGAAAGCCGTAATCAAAAAATTAGAAGCTACGGAAACTAAACCGGCTAAGAAAAAAGCTAATTAATAAGTTAAAGAGTTTGTTTTGAAAAAAGATTAAACAAACTCTTATTTTTTTACAATAAAAGTTTCTGAAAAGTGTTAAATGATTTCTCTGAAAAGTGTTAAATGTTTTTCTTGAAAAGTGTTAAATAAAATATTTAAAATCAAACTTAAACTATTATTGTTGGCATTTATGAAAAATGTTGAAACGTTAAAAAGCTATTTATAAATGAATAGTTTTTTTAATAAAAAAATTTTAAAAAAATAAAAAAAAGCTTGAATATATATATATATATATAGTGCGACCAGGTTAAGGTCTTATAATTTAGCAGGTGGAAATCCTGTTCAGAAAGTGCAACCCAGCACACTGATAGCGAGTCTTGGAGCGAAGCTGGTAACAGTTAGTTTAAGCGTAGACAGTTAGGCATTAGGG
>CANROR010000073.1 GCA_947632275.1 uncultured Bacilli bacterium
CAGACAATCGCCTCAATCGACAACGAAAACTGAAACAACAAATAGTTATACAGTACCAAGTGTCGAAATAACTTCATCAAGTAGTACTTCAACAAGTATAACTATTAATTTTACAGGAACAAATAATAGTGGAATAATAAAGGAATATCGTATCTTTTTAGGGGATGATCAAGTAGGAGTTTTAATCGCCGGAGCAGGAGAACAAAGTTATACTATTAGTAGTGGGGTAAGTGCCGGGACAACTTATACAGTAAAAGTGCAAGCGATTGATACCAATATAAGGCCAAGTACAAATACAGAGTTTACTTCAACTATGGCTCAAACAAGCGTAAGTACTATATTAAAAGATATTTTACTAGCAAATGCTAATAAAGATGGAAACACAACTTTATATTTTCATAATTCGTCACTAACAGGTGGAGCCCAAGATGATTCCTATCGTTATAGTGGGGCTAGTAGCATAGTTAATAATTATGTTTGTTTAGATGGAACTACGGTAGAAGGTTCTTGTGCAAGTGGAGATGCGAATCTTTATCGGATAATAGGATTTTTTAAAAATGCTAATGGTGAATATGAAGCTAAATTAATGAAAGCTACTTTAGCTACTGTAACAGAACTCGGAAAAACAGGAGCTTATTCATCAGGAACAAATTATTATTGGAATAGTACGGCGGGAACAACATCTAGTAATAATAATGTTAATATGTGGAAAGAAAGTAATTTAAATAAAGTAAATTTAAATAATATTTATTATAATTATATAATTGGAAAAGTAAGTAATTTAGAGAGTTTTATAGTTAAACACAATTGGTCAGTTGGGGGTTACTCTAAATCGAATGATTCCGCTAGAACTGCTTATGAACAAGAATTAGGCGAAAATAAACAAACTATAGAAAGTAATACTTGTTATAAACAGGGAAGTCCTACTACAACAAGAATATGTAATCAAGAAGACGACTTAATATACAAAGCCAATATAGGTTTAGTATATGTAAATGACTATATGTTTGCAACAACATTAAATAATTGGTTAACAAGTGCGGTTAATTATAATGATGATGAAGTAAAAAATAACAATTGGATATACATAGAAGAAAGCGAATGGACACTTACCAGAAGTGCAGCTTATGGCGATCGGAGTCTAAAGATAAATAGTAACGGTTATTTAACTACGACTTACATATACAAAGCTATTGGGGTTAGACCGGTATTTTATTTAGATGCTTCAACAAAATTATTAAATGGTGATGGCAGTAAAGAAAAACCATATCGGTTGCAACTACAACTATAAATAATATATAAATATTTAAAAAGCAAGTATTTTAGCAAAAAATGCTTGCTTTTTCATATAATTTAGTGTAATATTATATTCGTATGACTGCGTAGATGTGCGAGGTTACTGATACACTAGGGTAAGTTGGTAAATATATTTCTAGGTTCAGAGAACTTGTACGGAGTATGTCTATACTAGATATAGGCGAAAGGAGGACATAAAATATGTCAAGTAACAAAGTGAGAATCAATTTGAAAGCTTATGATCATCGGGTTTTAGATGTAGCAGCTGGTAAAATTGTGGAAACTGTGAAAAGAACAGGTGGGGAAATATCTGGCCCAGTACCACTACCTACGGAAATTGAAAAAGTCACAGTTTTAAGAGCAGTGCATAAATATAAAGATGCTCGTGAACAATTTGAAAGACGAACTCATAAGAGATTAATTGATATTAAAAATCCTAGTAAGGAAACTATTGATGCATTAAATCACTTAGATTTACCAAGTGGTGTCGACATCAAAATAAAATTATAGAAGGAAGGAAATAAAAAATGAAAGGAATCTTAGGACGCAAAAGCGGAATGACGCAAGTATTCACTAAAGATGGTAAACTTGTTCCCGTTACAGTTATTGAAGTTGAACCTAATACGGTTATGCAAGTTAAAACGATGGATAAAGATGGATACGAAGCTATTCAACTAGGCGTATTTGAAAAAAAAGAAAAACATGCTACGAAATCAGAAGTAGCAAGAGCTAAAAAAGCTAACACAACTCCTAAGCGCTTCTTAAAAGAAATAAGAGGTGTTGATACTGCTTATAATGTAGGCGATGTCTTAGGAGCAGATGTATTTAAGGTCGGAGAAGTTGTTGATGTAACCGGAACTAGTAAAGGTAAAGGTTTTGAAGGAACAATTAAAAGACATAATCAACATCGGGGTCCAATGACTCATGGTTCGCATTATCATAGAGCTGTTGGTTCTTTAGGTACAATGTTACCAAAAAGAGTTTTAAAGGGTAAAAATTTACCAGGCCATATGGGACATGAAACCGTTACCATTCAAAACTTAGAAATAATTGAAGTTAATAAAGATGAAAATTATATCTTAGTAAGTGGTAATGTTCCCGGCGCTAAAAATTCATTAGTATTAATTAAATCTGCCGTTAAAAATTCACGAAAAGAAAATCCAAAAGAAATAATTACTTATGAAGAAGAAACGGTAGTTGATGAAGTAGTTGAAGAAAAAACGGAAACTACAGAAGAAGTAAAGGAAGAAAGTACCGAAAGTACTGAACAAGTAAACGAATAGGAAAGGAAAGTAAAGATGACAAAAGTTAGTGTTAGAAATCTTAAAGGTGAAAAAGTTAAAGATTTAACTTTAAATGATGCCGTTTGGAATATCGAAGTTAACGATGATTGCTTAAAGAAAATGATTCGTTTACAATTAGATAGTTCAAGACAAGGAACCAGAAAGACAAAAAATAGAAGTGAAGTTTCTGGTGGCGGTAAAAAACCTTGGAAACAAAAAGAAACTGGTCGGGCTCGTCAAGGTAGTATAAGAGCTACGCAATGGCGTGGTGGCGGTATACCTTTTGGTGTTAGTCCAAGAGATTATACTTTTAAAATTAATAAAAAGGAAAGAGTTTTAGCGTTAAAAACGGCTTTAACTTATAAAACACGCGAGAAGGCCTTAATGGTAATTGATAGTATTGTTTTAAAAAGTTTAAAGACGAAAGAAGTTAAAACAGTAATTGAAGCTTTAGGTATTAAAGGCGAAAAAGCTTTATTTGTAACTAGTGATGAAAACGAAAACCTTTATATGGCAACGAGAAATTTAGCCAATGTTGCCGTTATAATGGCAAATGAAATTAACTGCTATGACATCGTTAATGCAGATATTATGATTTGTGATGAAGCGGCAGTTAAAAATATTGAGGAGGCGTTAAAATAATGAAACATTATTCAGATATTATTCTAGCCCCAGTTATTACCGAAAAATCAATGGCTGCTCGTCAAGGTAATGTTTATACTTTTAAAGTTGTTAAAAGTGCAACGAAAGAAGACATTAAAAGAGCAGTTGAACAAGCATTTAATGTGAAAGTTGAAAATGTTAATACATTAAATACAAAATCAAAGAAAAGAAGAGTTGGAAGATACTCAGGAAGAACAAAAACTTATAAAAAAGCAATGGTAACATTAGCTAGTGGTTCTTCTATAGAAATTTAGGAGGTTAAAAATGGCAATTAAACATTATAAACCAACGACAAATGGTCGTCGAGGAATGACGACATTAGTTAATGAAGAATTAACAAATACGAAACCAACTAAATCATTAATTAAAAGTATTAGTCGGACTGGTGGCCGTAATAATCAAGGTAAAATGACTGTTTGTCATATTGGTGGTGGAGCTCATAAGAAATACCGGGTTATTGATTATAAAAGAAATAAAATTGGGATCACCGGTAAAGTTGTTTCAATTGAATATGATCCTAATCGAACAGCTAATATTGCTTTAATTAATTATAAAGATGGTGAAAAAAGATATATCATTGCGCCAAGTGAATTAAAAGTGGGCATGATTATCGAAAATGGTGAAGGCGCCGACATTAAAGTTGGTAATGCTTTACCACTTAAAAATATTCCCGTTGGTACCGTTGTTCACTG
This sequence comes from uncultured Bacilli bacterium, assembly GCA_947632275.1. Taxonomy (GTDB): domain Bacteria; phylum Bacillota_I; class Bacilli_A; order RF39; family UBA660; genus Onthocola_B. Next base: position 3,935 of record CANROR010000073.1, read on the forward strand.
TATTGAACTTCAACCAGGTAAGGGTGCCGAAATCTGCCGGAGTGCCGGAACTAGTGCTCAAATATTAGGTAGAGAAGGTAAATATGTTTTACTAAGACTTCAATCAGGTGAAACGAGAAAAATTCTTGGTACTTGTATCGCCACGATTGGGGTTGTGGGTAACGAAGATGCTAAATTAGTAAATTTAGGAAAAGCTGGTCGGAAAAGACATATGGGTATTCGGCCAACAAACCGTGGGTCTGTTATGAACCCTAACGATCACCCTCATGGTGGTGGGGAAGGTCGTGCGCCTGTTGGTCGCAAGAGCCCAATGACTCCTTGGGGTAAACCAGCCCTTGGTCAAAAAACTCGGAAAACTAAAAAAGCTTCTGAAAAACTTATCGTTAGTAGGAAGGCTAAATAGGAGGATTAAATGGCAAGAAGTTTAAAAAAGGGACCTTATGTTGAAGAATCCCTAATGAAAAAAGTAAAAACAATGAATGAAAGTGGCAAGAAAACGGTTATAAAAACTTGGTCAAGAAGATCAACAATTTTCCCTGACTTTGTTGGACACACTTTTGCCGTTCACAATGGGAAAGATTTTATCCCCGTTTATGTCACAGAAGATATGGTAGGTCATAAATTAGGCGAATTTAGTCAAACGCGTAAATTTGGTGGCCATGCTGGTAATAAGTAGGAGGTAACATGGAAGCTTACGCAATACATAAAAATGCTTTAATTAAACCGCGCCTTGCAAGAATGACGATGGATTTAATTAGAGGTAAAGACGTTGAAACTGCTCGCGGTATTTTAGAAAATACCAATACGAAAGCTAGTCGGTTAATTCTTAAAGTTTTAAATTCAGCGGTTGCTAATGCCGTTAATAATAATGGTGCAATAGAAGAAGAATTAAGAATTAAAGAATGCTATATTAATCCCGGACCTATTTATAAAAGAATTAAATTTGCATCACGCGGTCATGTTGATCGTCATGATAAAAGAAGTAGTCATATCACGGTAGTGGTAACGGATGAAGGAGGTAGAAAATAGATGGGACAAAAAGTTAATCCAATAGGATATCGTCTAGGTGTTAATAAAGATTGGCAATCTAAATGGTATGCGGATAAAGATTATTCTGATAAGTTAATTAAAGATGTTAAGATTCGTGAATATCTTGAAAAAAACTTAAAAGATGCGGCCATTGCTTCAATCATTATTGAACGCAAAGGCAAAAGATTAGAAGTATCTATCTATACTGCTAAACCTGGTGTTATCATTGGCCGGGGCGGCGAAGATATTGAAAAGTTAAGAAAACAAATTGCTAAACTTATTGGCGAAGAAGTTTATATTAATATTATTGAAGAAAAGAATCCGGATTTAAATGCGATGTTAGTAGCTAAAAATATTGCTAGTCAAATTGAAGCTAGAGCGCCATTTAGATCAGTGCAAAAAAGAGCTATAAGAAATACAATGAAAGCCGGAGCTAAAGGTTGTAAAACGGCCGTATCTGGTCGTTTAGGGGGAGCCGAAATGGCTAGAACTGAAGGTTATACTGAAGGGACTGTGCCCCTACATACGATTAGAGCCGATGTTGATTACGCCGTAGCCGAAGCTAATACCACTTATGGTAAAATCGGGGTTAAAGTATGGATTTATAAAAATGAAATATTACCAACTAAGAAACCTGTGAGAGGAGATGAAGCTCATGTTAATGCCAAAAAAGACGAAATATAGAAAACCACATAGATTAACTTATGATGG
>CANROR010000074.1 GCA_947632275.1 uncultured Bacilli bacterium
TCTTGTCATCAATTTAATCAACCACCTTTTCTATATTATATCAAATTGGTTGATTGCGAAAAATTTTCACTCCTTAGGGCTGTTTTATTAGTTTTTTAGTGGTAAAAATTAAAAAATAAGTGTAAAATATAATGTTGGAAGAAGGATTATTACATGAAGAAAATTACAGATTTTTTAGTTAATAAAAGAAATTATGTTTTAGTTTTATTTATTATTTTAACTTTTGGTTGTTTTTTATTAAGTAATAAAGTTAAAATTAATCGTGATATGGCCGAATATTTACCCAAAAGTAGTGAAACGAGCCAAGGTATGGACATTATGGACCAAGAATTTGGTGAAATTGAAACTAGTACTTTAAATTTAATGTTTAAAGATTTAAATAATAAAGATGAAGTATTAAATTATTTAAATAATTTAAAGGGAATAAAAGAAGTAGAGTATGAAGATACGGAAGAATACAATAAAGATAATTATACCCTTTTTGTTATTACGGTAGATAGCAAAGCCGATTCCAAAATAAGTGATGATATTTATCATAAAATCACTAATAAATATCAAGATTATGAAATTTTTACCAGTGGCGATGTAGCGAGTGAAAATAAAGATGTTTTACCAATATGGATTGTTGCTCTAGCTATTGTTTGTGGCCTAATTATTTTAATTATTATGTGTGATTCTTACACGGAACCATTTTTATTTCTTTTTGCCATTCTGTTATCGGTCGTGATGAATAAAGGGACTAACATTATCTTTGGGACAATTTCAAGTATCACGAGTGCCATCGCGGCCATCTTACAACTAGCTTTATCCATGGATTATTCGATAATGCTTATGAATCGATATCGCCAAGAAAAGATAAACACTACTGATGATGTTGAAGCTATGAAAAAAGCCTTATATGCTTCTTTTAAAGCTATATCCTCATCTTCGCTTACGACGATCGTAGGCCTTTTGGCTTTAGTTTTTATGTCTTTTACAATTGGTCGGGATTTAGGTTTTGTTTTAGCCAAAGGCGTTTTATTTAGTTTACTGGCTGTTTTCACATGTCTACCAGCTTTAATTTTAATGTTTGATAAATTAATTAATAAAACCAAGAAAAAAAGTATTAATCCTAAACTTAATGCTTTAGGAGCCTTTGCTTATAAAGCTCGGTTTTTAGGAATCTTTGCCTTTTTCCTTATTTTTACTGTATGTGTTATTTATAAAAATAAACTTAATATTACCTACAGTGATATGGAATATGATGAAGTTGCCAAAGTCTTTGATGTTAATAACGAAATGGCCGTGATTTATCCTACCAAAGAAGAAGATAAGATTAAGGATATTTGTGAAAATCTAGAAAAAAATGATAAGGTAAAAGAAGTATTATGTTATAGCAATACGTTAAATGAACCATTAGTTTATGATAAATTAAACGAACGATTAAAAGATTTTGGTGAAGAAAAAGATATTGAAGAATATTTATTAAAACTAGTTTTTTATCATTATTATAATCAAAAAGAAGATAATAAAATTAATTTAAATGATTTATTAAATTTTATTGAAAAAGATGTTTATAATAACGAAAATTTAAATAAAAATATTACTAAAGATATTAAAAATAATATTACGAAGTTAAGTAATTTTACGGATTTTAGTAAAATGAAAACGAAAAGAACTAGTAAAGATATGGCTAACATGTTTGATATTCCCGAAAGTAAAGTCAATGATTTATTAATTTATTATAATAGTTCAAATATAAGTAAAAAAATAACATTGGAAGATTTTATTGCCTTTTTAAATAGTTATGTTTTAAAGAGTAGCTATGCTAGTAATATTTCCCGTAGTAGTAAAGACCAAATTACTTATTTAACCAAATTTTTAAATGAAACTACGTTAAATACCAAAATAGATAGTAATAATATGGCATCACTTTTTGGCCTAAAGAAAGAAGATACCCAAAATTTATATCTATATTATTTACAAAATACAGAGTTACCAAGTATAACTATTAATGAACTTGCGACTTTTATCATTAATGATATTTTACCTAATCCTAATTATCAAAATTATTTTAAACCAGAGATGATTACCAAATTAAATTTAATGCAAAAATTTAGTAGTCTTGAATTAATTAAGACAAAATTAAATAGTCAAGCTATGAGTGAATTATTAGGTCAAAATGAATTGGTTATTAACGCAGCTTATGGTTTGATGGGTGTAAGTGAAGCTAGTCCTTATGAATTAGTAAGCTTTTTACTTACTAATGAAGAATTAAAACCATTAATTAATGATTTAAATACTTTATATTTTATTATGGATAATACTCTTAAAGATACCAAATTTAATTATATTGAAGCTAGTACTAATTTTAATATTGAGGAAAATTTAAGCAAAAATATTTATACTTTATATTTAGAAAAAACAAGTAATTTAACTTTATCGCCTTTGGAATTTATTACCTTTTTATTAGAACATCAAAATGATGAAGCTTTACAAGCAATTGATAAGGAAATTTTTAATAGTTTAAATACTTTAAATGATTTAATTAAAGCTTATCTAAATAAAAACCAATATAGTTATCAAGCTATGAGTAAAGTATTAAATATTGATAGTTCTAAAACAAAACTTTTATATTCATTATATGAAGTGAAAAAAGAAAATAAAAATGTTAAATTATCGTATTATGATTTTGTCGCCTTTTTACTTGATAATTGTGTAAATAATTCCGAATATGCGAAAAATTTTGAAGAAGAACAAATATTAAAATTAAAAACCGTAAGCACCATAATGAAAGATTCTTTAAATAAACAAAAATATACTAAAGAAGAGTTAATTACGAAAATAGACGCGCTCGTAAATGATTTTGATCATGATTTAGTCGATTTAATTTATCTGGATTATGGTAGTGTCAAAACTTATCAAGAAACTTATACCATGACGATTGAAGAATTTATCACTTATTTAAATAAGAATATTTTACAAGATCAAAGATTTGATGATTATATTAGTAAAGATTTAAGAGAAGATATAATCTCTGGTCAAGATAAAGTAAAGGAAGCCAAAGATTTACTAAGAACAAAAAAATATTCCCGGATGGTAATGGAAACAAAATATCCGGTGGAAAGTAAAGAGACATTTAGTTTTATTAAAGAAATGCAAACTAAATTAAAAAATACCGATTCTTATATGATTGGTAATTCTTTAGTTAGTTTTGATATTAGTGAATCTTTTCAAAATGAACTTAATTTAATTACCATTTTAACCATTGCCTTTATTTTCGTGGTGGTAATGATAACCTTTAAATCAGTTCTTATCCCAGGCATTTTAGTTTTCTTAATTCAAACGGCGGTTTATATGACCATGAGTATTTTAACTTTGGAAGGTGGTTCGGTTTATTTTATTGCGCTTTTAATTGTTCAAAGCATTTTGATGGGCGCAACCATAGATTATGCTATTCTTTATACAACTTATTATCTAGAAGCGCGAAAGCAAATGACGGTTAAAGAATCTTTAATTAGTGCTTATAATAAATCAATTCATACGATTTTAACAAGTTCTCTAATATTAATGTTAGTGACCTTGGTTGTCGGTCATTTTGGTTCGGCGATTACGGCGAAAATCTGTATTACGATTTCGCAAGGAACACTATGTTCAACTTTACTGATTTTATTTATCTTGCCTGAACTTATTGCTATTTTTGATAGACTAATAAATAAAAAGAAAAAAATAGCCAAAAACGGATAATATGGAATTATAAATAACCAAATAAAAAAAGTGTTACCTACCAAGGGAAGCACTTACTTTAAAAGGCTTCTCCTTGTGAGGAGTTTTTTTGTTGATACCTAACCAAAACCCACTTTAGAAAATACTCCTCTAAAAGGTAACGGTTATCTATTATAAAAGGATAAATTATAATTGCAAGCATTTCGACAAAACATGTCAAAATTTGCTTAAATTATTGACAAATAAAGGAAATAATAAGTACAATTTAAGAAGAAAATGCATATTTATAATTTTGAGGTTAAAAATAAAAAAAGGAGAGATTATATGTACGATATAATTATTGTGGGTGCTGGACCTACCGGTTTAACGGCGGCTTTGTATGCTCTAAGAGCTAATAAAAAAGTTTTGCTTTTGGAAGCTAAAGCTTATGGAGGTCAAATTGTTAAAGCCAGTGTAGTAAAAAACTATCCGGCGATCAAAGAAATAAGCGGTTTTGATTTTGCCCAAACTTTATATGAACAAGTAATGGATTTGGGAGGAGAACTAAAATACGAAACGGTTTTAAAAGTAAATGAAGATAAAAGTGTTGTCACGAATGAAGACACTTATCAAGCTAAAGCCGTTATTATTGCAACAGGAGTCGAAAACCGCAAATTAAATTTAGAGGGTGAAAGTGAGTATATTGGTAAAGGCGTTTCTTATTGTGCTTCTTGTGATGGTGCTCTTTATAAAGACCAAGTGGTGGCCGTCGTTGGGGGCGGAAATACGGCTTTGGAAGATGCTTTGTATCTATCTAATATCGCTCAAAAAGTATATTTAATTCATCGACGGGAAGATTTCCGCGGAGAAGCCAAAATTTTAGATGAATTAAGAGATAAAAATAATATTGAATTTATTTTAAATGCTAACGTCGTAAAACTAAAGGGCGAAGAAAAACTAGAAAGTATTGATGTAAAAATCGGCGAAGAAATAAAGAATTTACCCGTTGCCGGTTTATTTATTGCCGTTGGTCAAGAACCAAAGAATGAAATTTTTGCCAATATTGTCGATTTAAATGAATATGGCTATATTGAAACTGTTGATGAAGTATTTACGAAAATTCCCGGGATTTATGTGGCTGGAGATGCGCGAATCAAAGCTTTAAGACAATTAACCACCGCGGTTAGTGATGGTTCGATTGCGGCCACTGCGGCTATCAAAGAAATAAATTCAAACAAAAAACAAATTCTTTAAAGAATTTGTTTTTTGTTATATAATTATTTTAGGAGGAAAAATAATGAAAAGAAAAGAACAAGAAAAAAACAATAATAAAGTTATTATCATAGTCTTAGCAACCGTTATTGCAATTTTACTTATTGTCATTGGTTTTTTAACTATTAAAGGTCATTTTCTAGATGATGATTATTATGAACGTTATAATGATCAAGAAATTTATAATGATAATCTAGATGATGAGGGTGAAGAAACGGTTCCTAGCAATCCAGATAGTTCAAATGAAAATAATCCTTCAACTGATAATGATACAACTAAGTATATAACAAAAACGGAAGCTTTAAATATTGCTTTAAAAGATTTAAAAATTAGTCAAAGTAATATTTATGATGTAAGTGTCGAACTAGATTATAAATATAATCAAACGGTCTATGATATTGATTTTAACTATAAAAATTATGAATACGAATATTATGTTAATGCGATATCCGGCAAAATAATTCATTCATTCCGCGAAAGAGACTAAAAAAAACACATCGAAATTGATGTGTTATTTTTTTAATGGTCGGGAAGACAGGATTTGAACCTGCGACCCCTAGATCCCAAATCTAGTGCACTACCAAATTGTGCTACTTCCCGAATTACTAATGGTACGCCCAAAGGGATTCGAACCCCCAACCTCTAGATCCGTAGTCTAGCGCTCTAATCCAATTGAGCTATGGG
>CANROR010000075.1 GCA_947632275.1 uncultured Bacilli bacterium
GGTCCCGTCGCCCGAGCATGTAACTTATCATCAACCATGTGGTGTAATTTAACCATGTACATTACCCCAACATTGATTCTGTGATCAAATGGTTCTCCCGTTCTGCCATCATGTAAAACAACTTTACCATCGGGTTCCATGCCGGCTTCTTTCATTTCTTCTTGGATATCATCCCAGGTTGCACTATCAAATACTGGAGTGGCATAATGAACGCCTAATGTTTTCCCAGCCATACCTAAGTGTAATTCTAAGATTTGACCGATGTTCATCCGGCTTGGTACCCCAAGAGGGTTTAACATGACATCAACTGGGCGACCATCAGGAAGATATGGCATATCTTCTTCTGGTAAGATTAAGGAAATAACCCCTTTGTTACCATGGCGACCAGACATTTTATCCCCAACTTGAATTTTCCGTTTTTGAATAATATATACTCTTATTACTTTGGATACGCCGGCGGCAAGTTCATCCGAATTTTCTTTCGTATAAACTTTAACATCGTGAACGATACCACCCGCACCATGTTCAACTCTTAAGGATGTATCTCTTACTTCCCGAGTTTTTTCCCCAAAAATTGCATGTAATAATTTTTCTTCGCTCGTTAGTTCTTGAACCCCTTTTGGGGTAACTTTACCAACTAAGATATCGCCTTCTTTAACTTCGGTACCAATACGAACAATTCCATCGGCATCCAAGTTCTTTCGCGCATCTTCTCCGACATTAGGAATATCTCTTGTTATTTCTTCCGGACCTAATTTCGTATCCCGACAATCGATATCATAATGCGATATATGTAAGGATGTATAAACATCATCTTTTACTAATCTTTCATTTAAAATAACGGCATCTTCATAGTTATAACCTTCAAAAGTCATGAAAGCAACAACCATATTTTTACCTAAAGCAAGTTCGCCTTTATCCGTTGATGGACCATCGGCAATTACTTGACCGCGATGAACTTTGTCACCGGCTTTTACTAATGGATGGTGATTAATACAACTAGCCGCATTGCTTCGTTCAAAGTTTGCTAAATGATAAGTATCTTTACCCTTGGCTACTTTAACAACAATTTGTAAACTATCGGCATATTCGACTACCCCATCAGCTTTACAAACGATAGTTGAACCAGAATCCCGGGCGGCGATATATTCAACACCCGTCCCAACAATTGGCGCTTCAGCTTCTAGTAAAGGTACCGCTTGCCGTTGCATGTTGGCACCCATCAAAGTCCGGTTAGCATCATCGAATTCCAAGAAGGGAATACAACTAGTAGTAACGGCGACAACTTGACTAGGAGCTACATCGACAAAATTAACTTTGTCTTTGGCAATATATACGGTATCCCCATTTAGACGAACAATAACTTCATCTTCCACGATTTTATTATCTTTATCTAATTTAACGGTAGCTTGCGAAATATAATAATCTTGTTCTTCATCAGCTGTTAAATAAACAATTTCATCGGTAACTACGCCATTTTTAACTTTACGATATGGTGTCATAATAAAGCCATATTCGTTAACTTTCGCATAACCGGCCAAAGAAGTAATTAATCCAATGTTTTGACCTTCTGGTGATTCAATTGGACAAATACGACCATAGTGAGAAGCGTTAACGTCCCGAACTTCCATTCCAGCGCGATCTCTTGATAAACCACCAGGTCCTAGGCTTGATAACCGTCTTTTATCCGTAAGTTCGGCAATCGGGTTAATTTGATCCATGAATTTGGATAATTGGCTCGAACCAAAGAATTCTTTTAAAGCCGCCGTAACTGGTCTTATATTAATTAACGTTTTAGGTGTAACTGTTTCCAGTTCTTGGGTCGTCATTCTTTCGCGAATAACTCTTTCCATTCGGCCCATACCAGTCCGAAATTGATTTTGAATAAGTTCGCCAACTTGTCTAACTCTTCGGTTAGCTAAGTTATCAATTTCATCATCATTACCAATACCATAATGTAAATCTATATAATAAGATAAGGAAGCATAAACATCAGGTATGGTTAATCTTTTAACATCTACTGACGTATCGACCCCAATTAAAGTAATAGTTTTCTTTTCATCCGTTGGATCGACAACTTTAACCGTTTGAATTTTCTTATAATCATCTAATTCTTCATTTGTTAAGGCATCCACTAAATTTAAACCATCATTAAAGAATGGACGTAATTCTTCCAATATTTCTTTAGTTATAACCGTGCCGGTTGGATATAAAGTCTTTTTACCTTTAATAATTGGTTCGGCTAAAGTACAACCAAGTAAACGATCTAAAACATTTAATTTTTTATTAAATTTATAACGACCAACTTTGGCTAAATCATAACGGAAACGATCAAAGAAACGCGTAATTAATTGGTTCTTTGCCGAATCCAAGGTTGCCGGTTCTCCTGGTCTTAATTTTTCATAGATTTCAATTAAAGCTTCATCCGTATTTTTCGTACTATCTTTTTCTAAAGTATTTGTAATATATTCATTTTCTCCGAATAAAGCTATAATATCTTCATCACTAGATAAACCTAAAGCCCGAAGTAAAGTTGTAACTGTAACTTTTCTTGTCCGATCAATTCTGACATACAAAACACCTCTGGCATCAGTTTCATATTCTAGCCAAGTACCTTTGTTAGGAATAATTTCCCCACTGATAATGCGACGACCATTTTTATCTATTTCTCTTTTGAAATAAACACTTGGCGAACGAACTAATTGCGAAACAATTACTCTTTCGGCCCCATTAATAATAAAGGTCCCGGCATCTGTCATTAAAGGCATATCCCCTAAGAAAATAGTTTGTTCTTTAACTTCACCCGTTTCATGTAAATAAAGACGAGCTTCAACCTTTAATGGTGCAGCATAATTGACCATTCTTTCTTTAGCTTCCTTAACTGAATATCTTGGTTCTTCAAAATAATAATCCCCGAATTCTAAAGAAATATTACCTGTAAAACTTTCCACAGGAAATAAATCATCAAATATTTCTCTAATTCCTTCATCAAGAAATAATTGATAACTCTTTTTTTGAATTTCCAACAAATCATTAAGTTCTAGCACATTTTTGGTTTTTGAGAAGTTTCTTCTTTCCCGATAGTCTCCAAATTTAGTTAACTTATAAGCCACGATATCACCCCAAACATTTAATTAATAGACTTATATACGTATTTAGTTTATCTAAACACGCCACCAATTTAAAATTGTAATGCTAAAAATATCTTTTGTCAATAAAATTTGTTAATTTTCTAGACGAAAAAAAGTTTTTCTCATTTATTTTTGAAAAAAACTAATCTTTATCCTTTCTTTTAACCTATTTTTCTTACTTTCAATCAAAGGATTACCCCTTTTCTTAAAACCATCTTTATTATAACAAATAAATAATTTTATTTCAATCTAAAAATTATATGCTTAAGCATATAATTTTAGAACTCATTTTTTAGCATATATTAGGAAATTTTTGAAAGCACCTAGCCTGCCTCGCACCGTAAAGGCGCGCAGACAGGCGCAACTTGTCCTCTTTCTAGTTTTTCACCACTTTTTTCTTTTCCTACCCCGTTTATACTCCCAATGTGAAAGGGGCATCATCCGTGCCAGATCCTCCGGTTATTTTCACGTCGGATGAGAGATATAGGACTGGGCGCACGCCGCCGAAGCTATACACGCTATAGTAGTTGCTCGCACTGCCCGTATAGTACACACTCCACGCACTGCCACCAATCGTCGAAGTCCGGGAAATAGTCCATTCGTTTATTCCTAAATACATCCAATTATTTGTTTTTACATCGTCACCACTATATTCACCTGTTTCTGTTGTCCAATATTGTGGTAGGGTTGCATACATATAATCACTTACATACATTAAGCCTACTTCGTCTTTATATGTTAAGTCATTTGGTTGATTACATTCTCTTCTATCGGAATAATCAGATTTTCCTTGGTTATAACAATTTTGACTTGAGTTTGTTAATTTATTTGAACCTAGTTCATAATCGTATACTGATTTAGCGTCTCCTGTATCATAAGTCCCTCCTACTTGCCATTCGTGTTCTACTACCATTTCTTTATATGATTCTTCTATTGCATTATAGTATTTTTCATTTAGGTTCTTGGTATTTAAATTACTTGCTACCCACATATTGACATTCTTTGCACTTGAATCAGTTCCACTTGTACTGTTCCAATAGTAACTTGCAAATGTTGTTAATTTTCCTTTATAGTTTGTTTTAGAAGAACTATAATTTCCATAATAAGCACTTTCTGGGAATGTTCCTTCCCCTAAGTCTTCTTTGGTTGCATAATCAGCTTTGATTATTTTCATTTCATATTGTTGAGTATCTGCGTTCTTAAATAAGCCTATTATCCGATATAAGTTTTTATAATTTGAATTTGTTCCTTCATTTGAACATGAACTGCCAAAGCAGACATAATTATGGACATCTTTGCTTGGTCCACTATAACGATAGGAATCGTCGCTAGCTATCTTTTCGGAATTTTGCATATTTGGATCTGTTAAATCTTCGGCATTATGATGGTATAAAGTATATTTACCATCTTTATTAGCTTCTGCTAGTAATTTATTTAATGTTTCATTATCTTGAGAGTCAGAAGCATATTCTTCTTGTTGAATTATGACTTCTCCTGTTACTTCTTTTCCTGTATTTAAATTTTGGTCATTTTCTAAATTCTTAAACGTTATCATTATTTCCCATTCATCTGTTGTCGTATGATTTTCTTTACTTCCTTCTTTTACTTCTATTGTTTCTTCTTTGACTATTGTTATTAAACCTTTGGCTTCGGTTATATCAAAACCGCCTAAGGTTTTTTCAGTTTTATTCTCACTATCTGGGTCACCAAATAAGCCTGCGGTATAATTTAATGCTACTCCATTTATGGTTACACCAGTCTTTATTTCTGTACCATTTTTCTTGACTGTTAAATATAATTCAGGTATGGGACTATAGCCTGTTAAAGCTTCTTCGGTTATTGCTTTACTTTTTTCTTCAGTTGTTGTATAGGTTAAAACATTCTTTCCAGTATCTGGTTCATCTGGTGTATCTTTTTTATAACTACTATATTGTAATTCATTCTTCGTTATATTTAAATATACATTATAGCTATCTTCGGCTATATAATCATCACTGCCGGCGATTAGAATAGCACTGCCAGTTACTCCATCTCCTAAACTAGTTCCTGTTTTTCCAAAATTACTTTCTTTAGCATTGATTACTATTTCATTAGCATTATTATCATCTATTATATTTTCTTTAGTGTCTTCATTTCCTTCACTGGTTACAACTTTATCTAATACACTAAAGGTTAGACTATCGGTTGTTCCCGTGGTAACATTAACATCGGCTTGGCCTCCTTCTCCGGCTTGGGCTTGAAAATAAGCATAAGTGGCTCCTCCGACTAAAGCTAGTAAAGTTAAGACGGCAATAATTGTTAAGATTAAAGCTTTTCTCTTATTCTTTTTTTCATTTTCCATATTTATACTCCTTTTCTATTATGGGTCTATTTTATATTTTTATTATACATCTATTATGATGTTAGAACAATCTTTTCTAATATATCTTTACA
>CANROR010000076.1 GCA_947632275.1 uncultured Bacilli bacterium
TCATCGGTCCAGAGTAATTCTTTAATTGCTTTTTTCTTATCTTGGCGACCCATGGTTTTGTCACAGATAATCTTTTCCAATTTATTCGCCGCAGAGTCATTCAAAATATAACCATAATCTTTGACTACATCGTAAAATTCATCATAGATACGTTGAAAATCAGAACCACTTTGACTAAATTTCCCTTCTACCAAAAAATGTCCACGATGTTTTAAAATATGTTGTATAGCTAAAAAATATAACCTCAAATCAAAATGCTCATTTGGGTCTGCATGAATCAAAGCCTTTCGCAAATGCCAAATAGTAGGATATAAATCATGAAATTTTTTATCTGTAAACTCTTTATCATTAAACAAAGTATTACGGGATAGATTCTTTAAATTTTTGTCTTCCTCATAAACCGCGAATTAACTTTTTTGAATTATGACTAAAAAAGGAGCAATCGGATTCTCGGTATTTCTTTTTATTTGATAAGGATAATTATTAGTTTTAAGCCAATTTAAAATTTCTTGTTGTTCTTTATTGCCTTCGGCATGTCCTGGATAAATTACAATGAGAATTTTCCCGTTAGGATTCAAAATTTTTAAACCATTATTAAGAGCCTTTAAAGTACTACTTGCTTTCGTTGTTATATTTTTATTGCCATTAGGTAAATAACCTAAATTAAATAAAATGATTTTTACTTTTTTATCTAATTTTAAATTAAGCATATTTTCATGACTATCCCAATATAAATAAACATTATGGTAATCTTTAACTTTTATTTTCGTGGCTCCTATTGCTTCTTTTTGAATATCATAACCAAATACTTTACCTTTAGAAACAAGTGTTGCTAAAAACAAAGTATCGTTCCCATTACCGACAGTGGCATCAATTACATAATCATCTTTTTTTATTATTTCTAAAATTTCTCTTCGGACATAATTTAAGATACTTTTATTAAATCCTTGGTAAGTTTTTCTAAAATTTAGATTTTGCTTTACTTCTTTTTTAAAAGGCATTTCGAAAACTTTAATATTAGCATCAAGATTTTCTAAAAGAAAAGTTAAATTATTTATTATTTCATCTTTATTGGCTATTTGTTCCGTTAATTTTATTTTTAAACCATAAATATGTAATGAATTAATAATGTTAATAACTTCTAACTTATTAACATCATTTATAGATATTACAATATTTTTATTTTGTTTTTTTAATTGTTTAACGTTTTCTTTAAAGTTATCATTGGCATCAAAAATAATATCTAAATAATTATGAGTTTCCTTTTCCATTTTTTTCATTCCTTTAAAGTATTATAGCATTATTCTTCAAAATGAAGAGTTAATTTATTATAATAAATGTTAAAATTTAGTTGTAAGGAATGAAAATATGGATAATTTAGAACAAGAATATTTAAAAATTAAAGCGGTTTTAAACCAAAAGCAAAAAGAAATTGGGCAATTATATAATGAAAAGGTGGAAGTACAAAATTTTTTTAAGTTACAAAAAGAAGTCCAAGAACTGCAAGAACAAATGCTAAAAATAATCAAGGCAATTAATAGCCAAAATTGGTCAACTTGCAAGCATATTTGGCTTGTTACCAAACAAAGCTATGATCCGGGCGAAGGGCGAACTTACAATTACTGTAGTTGTCTTAAATGTGGTCTTTCTTATGAAGTTTTTGATGAATATGAAACTAAAGGAAAGGAAGCATTAAATGATTTAACTAAAGCCCAAATGTTTGAATTTTTACAAAAGCATCCTAGTGCTCGTTATCGTGGCTTACATTCCAATTATTATGCCAATTTAGAAGAAACCCAAAATATTTATCGAAAAATAAAAAAAAGAAATCCAGACTTATCTGATGAAATAGTGTTACAATTAATTGAAGAACAATTAAATAAGAAAAAAGGACTTACACGGAAAAGGAAAGGATAATCAAATGGGGATAGGGCAAAAAATAAAGAAATTAAGAAGAGAAAATAATTTATCGCAAAAGGAATTGGCACGTCAACTTTTTGTAACCGATAAAACTATTTCAAGTTGGGAAGTGGAAAGAACTGAACCTGATATAAATGCTTTATGTAGTTTAAGTAAAATTTTTAATTGTAATTTAAGTTATTTAATAAATGATGAGATAAAAAGAAATGATATTGAAACGGAAATAAAAATTGAACTTAGACTCAAAGAATATTTAGATTTAAAAATTTTATTAACCAATAGGACTAAATTAATCGCCGAAATAAAGCAAATTGATACTTATTTTAAACCTTTAAAAAATAAAAATACTTATTTAAGAATTCGAAATGTTGGTAATAAAAATATTGTTACTTATAAGGAAAAACAAAAAAATTATTGTGATGAACTAGAAGCGGAAATTGACGATGCTAAAAATATGGAAAAAATATTTGAACGTTTAGGTTTAAAAAAAATAGGTGTCGTGGCCAAATCACGAATAATTTATAATTATCAAGATAAGTATGAAATAGCTTTAGATAATGTTAAAAATGTTGGTTATTTTATTGAAATTGAAATTAAAAAATACGAATTGGCAAAAGATGAAGAATATCAAAAATTATTACAAGTAGCTAAGGATTTTGGCTTAAATTTAAAAAATAAGTCTACTAAACACTATTTGGATTATATTTTAGAAAGAAGGCAAAAATGAATTATTTAGAAGCTAAAGAAGAATTAAAAATAAAAAGTAAAGAATTAAATCAAGATATGCAAAAGTTAAATCAGGAAAAAGAAAATAAAATTAGGGAAGCAACTAAGAAAATTATCGAAGAGTATGCTAGTCTTATAACTGAAAAAGAAAATGAAAGGCAAGCTTTAGCTACCAAAATAGAGCAAATTAATTTACTTTTTTATAAATATTCGCTTTTTGATAATGAACGTTTGGGCATAATAATAAGTGCGTTAATGAGTATTTTTGAATCCGAAGAATACAAATATGAGGTAAAAGAAATAAAAGTAACGCGGTCTATTTTTGATTCTTGGGGAAGCAACTATGAAACCATAAATGAAGAAGTGGCCTTAGTTTATAAAAAAGGTTTTAATATTGCATTAATTAAATCGGAAAAAGATTTAATTAAATATGATTGTTTAGTATTAGGTCAAAAATATTATATTGATGATTTAAGATTTTATAATAAAAAAGGTAGCAGTTTTTTAGTTAATATAAATCCTAAATATGCATATGTCAAAGATTTTATTGATTATTTAATTTTCGAAAAAATAAATCAAGAAGTTAAAAATATTTCCTTTGATGAAATGAAAGAATATTTAAAAAAATATCTATTGGTACACCAAAATGACGTTGAATTAAATTATCAAAAAAGAATGAATGCTAGAATGGCCGATGCTTTAGAAGCGCAAAAAAATTATAGTTTAACCAAAATTTTAAGTAATTTATAACTATTATTTTAAGGAAATTAGTGTTAAAATAACATATAAAGAAGTTGGAGGTTTTGGTATGCAATATAAAAATATCGCATTAAAAGGGGAAAAAAAGCAACAAGTTTATTTAGTAAAGTATCGAGGAAATTTAGCTAAATATATTTATAGTTTAGAACAAAAAAACGAAAATTTAGCGAAAGAATTATTAAATCCTAGTCCAAATAATATGGCGTATTTTGTTGTTAACGACGAGGATTGTTTAGGAGCTATTTTAATTAATCCTGCTAGCGAAACTAAAAATATTAATTTAGAAATTTTATTAGATGAGGCTAAATTAAGTCAAGATGGTATTTATAATGTGGTTGATAACATTGTAACTTCCTTGGGTTGGTATTTATATGATAAAGAAAATATAATTATTAAATTGGATAATGGTTTTGACTTAACAACTTATAATCGCCATAAATATGTTAGAAAACCAATTGGTAAAGGTCAAATGATTTATCAATATTATAATCGTAATCATAAATTGATAACTAATCTTACTCATCAAATGATGGAAACTCAAACTAATCTTTTAAATAATGATCAATATTGGGTTGAAGATGTAATCGATGATAATATCGCTTATGTTAATAATAATTTAAAACCTGAAAAATTTTTCGTTTATCCTTTAGAAGAAGCTTTTTATAATACTAGTAAAATTACGTGGAATTTAAATGAAAATTCTAAAAATAAAAACAAAATTATTTTTCAAAAAGACGGCAAAATTGAATTTATTAAAAATTCTTTAAAAGATGATAACTTAAGTTACCGAATTTGTAGTTGGATTGATCAAAATCATTTTCGTTTAGAAAATAAAGCTTTAAAATTGGATTTAGAATGGATGCCAACGCTTTATGTGGTAAATTTGGATAAAACCCAAGTAGTTGTTAATAAAGATGATAATACTAGACAATATCGTTATTCGAGTAATGATAAAAAAAGTAAAGTTGATATTGAAATAAAAATAAAAGCAACGCAATTTCAAGAATTTAATATCATGTTCTATACTTATGATAACGAACATATATTAGAAAGCGAGTATTTATTTGAAGTTTCTTTAAGCGATGATAGATATTCATTTAAACATATTAGTTATGAAGGAACTTTTGATTTAATTCCGTATTTAAAAGAAGAAGATAAAGTTTTATTATTTAATTTAAAAAGAGGAAATTTACCAATTGAAAAATTAGATAAAACTATTCAAAGATTAGTTAAAATTATTAATATTTATGCTAGTAGTAAAGATTTAACTATGGTTGGTTATGAAAATTTAGTTTCTGTAGCCAATATAATTTTGGCCGAAGATAAAGTTATTAATTATTTAAAGGGAATAAATGGGGAAATATTAGTTCCGAATATTCAAGAAAAAGTAACCAACTTTTTAGACGAAAAAAATCGGGCTAAAGTTAAATATTTAAGTAGAAGTAGATCGTTAAAAAAACAAGAACGAAATTAATTTACATATTTTGTTTTCATTGATAAAATAATAATAAAGGAGAGATGAAAAATGAAATCAAAAGTATATTTTACGAAAGATATTAGTAGTGAAGGTTTAGTTAAGATTTATAATGCTTTAGGAAGAGAATTAAAAGGTAAGGTAGCTGTTAAAATATCAACAGGCGAACCAGGTGGTCATAATTATTTAAAACCGGAATTAATTAAAGATTTAGTTAATAAGTTAAATGGGACGATTGTTGAATGCAATACCGCCTATCGGGGTAAAAGATTTAGTACTAATGACCATATGGAAGCAATAAAGGATCACGGCTTTTTCGATATTGCGCCATGTGATATCATGGATTCCGAAGGCGAAGTAGTTTTACCTTTAGAAGGTGGGCGTCACTTACAAGGAAAAAACTATGTTGGTTCCCATATTAATAATTATGATTCTATGCTAATGCTAAGTCACTTTAAAGGTCATGCTATGGGTGGCTTCGGCGGTGCATTAAAAAATATGAGCATTGGCGTTGCTTCTAGTAATGGTAAAGCTTGGATTCATTCGGTAGGGATAACTACTGATCCTGATGAAATGTGGAATCATACGGGTGATCAAGATGGTTTTTTAGAAAGTATGGCCGAAGCAGATAAGGCCGTCATAAGTCATTTTGGCGAAGAAAATATGG
>CANROR010000077.1 GCA_947632275.1 uncultured Bacilli bacterium
GCCCAAGAATATATCTTAAAAGAAGTCCAAATGGTTTATAAATTACAAGGTGTTGATATTAACGATAAACATATTGAACTTATTGTTAAGAGAATGATTAATAAAGTAAGAATTATCGATGCTGGGGATACCGACTTTGTCGAAGGTTTAACCGTATCTTTAAGAGAATTCACCGAAGGCAACAAACCAGTTATCTTATCTGGTGGGGTGCCTGCTAAAGGTAATCCAATTATGTTAGGGATTACGAAAAGTTCTCTTGAAACTGATTCCTTCTTATCTGCCGCATCCTTCCAAGAAACAACTCGAGTTTTAACGGATGCTGCCATTAAAGGAAAAGTAGATAATTTGATGGGCTTAAAAGAAAACGTTATTATTGGTAAACTTATTCCTGCTGGTACGGGTTACAAGCAATATAGTGATATCAATATTGACTTAGAAAAAGCTTTACTTACCGATGATGCTAGTGAAGTTTTAGAAGATAAACTTTTAAGTGATAAAGATTTAAAACCTACGGAAGTAGAAGAAAACAAGGCTTAGTCCTTGTTTTTTTGGGTTTTAGAGAAAAGAAATTATAATACTTTTATTTTCGAAATAGTTATGCTAAAATAGTTTTGATTGATAGGGTATTATATGAAAAAATTAGATATTTTATATGAAGATAACGATCTTATTGTAATTAATAAAGAAGCGAAAATTTTAACTATTAGTGACCAAAAAGGAAGTAAAAATTTATATGCCAAAGTAAGCTTATATGTTAAAAAACAAAATCCCCATCATAAAATATTTATTGTGCATCGTTTAGATAAAGATACCTCGGGTTTAATTGTTTTTGCCAAAAATATTAAAGCAAAAAATATTTTGCAAAAAAATTGGTCAATGGTTAAAAGAGAATATGTTGCCGTGGTTGAAGGAAGGCCTGCATCAAGCAAGATGCGCTTAGTTAATTTTTTAAAAGAGACCAAAACTCATTTAGTTTATGTTAGTAAAACGGGTAAAGAAGCCATTACTAATTATGAAGTAATGAATACCAATGGCAAATATAGTTTACTTAAAATTAATATTGAAACGGGTAGAAAAAATCAAATAAGAGTGCAATTAAGTAATATATCTCATCCGATTGTGGGTGATAAAAAATATGGGGCTCAAACTAATCCTTTAAATAGATTAGCTTTACAAGCCAATTATTTAGAATTTAAACATCCCATAACAAAGAAATTAATGCAATTTAAATTAGATATTCCTAAAGAATTTAACGAAATAGTAAGAGGTGAAAAATGAAAAATTATGCTTATCCATCAAAATATGCTTGTCAAGATCAAGATATAATTTATTTAAAAGAAGAAAAAGAAGATATGCGTCCTCCTTTTTTTCATGATGCCGATCGCATTATTTATTCTTTAGCTTTTTCGCGATATATGGATAAAACGCAAGTATTTACGTTTCAAAAACATGACCATATAACTAAAAGAATGACCCATGTTATTTATGTCAGTAAAATTGCGAGAACCATTGGTCGGGCTTTAGGTTTAAATGAAGATTTAATTGAAGCCGCCGCTTTGGGGCATGACCTTGGTCATTGTCCGTTTGGGCATGTCGGGGAAGCCATTTTAAATAAAATAAGTTTAGAACATGGAGAAGGGTCTTTTAATCATAATATTCAAAGTGTTCGGATTTTAAAAAATGTTGAAAATTATGGAAATGGTTTAGATATATCGGTTCAAGTTTTAGATGCGATTATGTGTCATAATGGCGAATTGGTGCAAAATAAATACGAACCGCGAAAGAAAACCAAGGAAGAATTTTTAGAAGAATATGCAGCTTCTTATTATGATAATAAAGTTTTAAAAAATTTAAAACCAATGACTTTGGAAGGATGTGTCGTTCGCATTAGTGACTTAATTGCTTATTTAGGTCGCGATATTGAAGATGGTATTCGCTTAAATATTATCAAGCAAACTGATATTCCTAAAGAAATAACTAATGTTTTAGGTTGGCAAAATCGCGATATTATTTCGACTATAATTAATGATCTTATTGCTAATAGTCAAAATAAAAATTATCTTTTAATAAGTAAAGACGTTTTTAAGGCTATTCAAAAACTAATGCAATTTAATTATGAACATATTTATGCTTTAGCTTATACCAAAAAAGAAAAAGCCGAGATAGAAACGATGTTTAAAACGTTATTTAACAAATACTTAACTGATTTAAAACAAAAAAATGGTTATTCGAAAATTAGTAAATATTATAAAGTTATGAGTAAAGAATATCAAAATAATTCAAAAGAAAGAATTGTCATTGATTATATCGCGGGGATGACTGATCAATATATCCTAAAAGAATATAATAAAATTTTAAAAACTAAACATAATAGAAAAGAGGTGTAATATGACTTATCAAACTTATAATTGTCAATCATTTACGATTCATACAATTAAAACAAACAAATTTAAAACATGTCATTTAGAAATAATGTTTCGCAAAAAAGCGATTAAAGAAGAACTAGCTTTAGATGCTCTACTGGTAGATTGTCTAACGGAAACTAGTTTAAAATATCCAACGCGTCGGGAAATGATGCTCCATTTAGAAGATTTATATAAAATGGCTTTCTGGGGAATTACGACGAAAGTTGGTAATATCAATATTTCCGATTTTGTCATTGACTTTATTGATCCGGAATATATAAATGAAGATAATTATTTAGAAGAAGTTTTAGCTTTTCCCTTTGAAATAATTAATAATCCGAATGTAGCCAATTCCGAATTTAACGAAAAAAGTTTTAAAATATGTCAAAAACGGTGTATTTTAGATGCCAAAGCCATTGAAGAAGATGCTTTTCGGTTAAGTATTAATAAAACTTTAGAAAATTTAGATCCCACTTCGCCAACTAGTTTTAGAGCTACCGGAACGCCGGAAGAAATTGAAGCAATTACGCCTAGTAGTTTATATAAACATTACCAAAAATTATTTAAAGACCAAGTCTGTGATATCTTTTTAATTGGTAATTTAGATATGGATAAATGCGTAAGTTTAATTAAAAAATATTTTAAAAAGCGCATTATCAATAACGAAAAATTAGAAATCTTAGTTGCTAATAAACCGCGCAAAAAAGTTTTAGAAGTAAATGAAAAAGGTAATTTTGTCCAAACTAATTTAAATGTTTTATATAATTTATGTGATTTAGATGATTATGAGCGAAACATTGTTTTCAATTTATATAATTATATTTTAGGAAGCGGGGGCATAACTAGTAAGTTATATCAAGAAATTAGAGAAAAAAATTCTTATTGTTATGCGATAAGTAGTATGTATTTAAAACATGATAATTTACTTTTAATTCATGTTTCTTTAGATAATGCCAATAAGAAGAACGCGATTAAATTAATTAAAAAAGTAATTAAAGATATGGAAATGGGTAAATTTAGCGAGGAAGAAATAGATATTGCGAAACAAAATTATGAATTAGCGTTAAAAATTTCTTTAGATAATCAAATTGCTATTTTAAATAACTATGTTTTTAAAATATTTGATAATTTACCGGAACTAGAAGAACGATTAGAAAAAATAAAAAAAGTAACCAAAGAAGATATTATGAAGGTAGCGCACAAATTAAAAATAAATACAATCTTTGCTTTAGAAGGAGAAGAGGAAAAATGAAACAAATAGAAATGATTGGTTTAAATGAAACCATCTATGAACATGAAACTAAAGAAGGATTAAAAATTTATATTTGGCAAAATGAAAAAGTTAAAAGCGCTTATTTGTCTTTAAATGTTAAATATGGTTCCATTCATACGCATTTTAAAGTAGGCAGTAAAACGTACCGAGTTCCCAATGGCGTAGCCCATTTTTTAGAACATGTCAAATTCAATATGGATAAAGATACGACGGCTCATGATATTTTTACCCGTCTTGGGGGTGAGGCCAATGCTTTTACAACTTTTAAATATACTTCATACATTGTTTATACGGCTCAAAAGATTGAAGAAAATTTAAATACTTTATTAGATTTTGTTTATACACCTTATTTTACGAAGCCTTTAATTAATAAAGAAAAAGGTATCATTGTCGAAGAAGCCAAAATGGGCATTGATGATCCCTATAGTGTCAGTTATTATACCTTTTTAAAACAATTATTTCATAAAATTCGGTATCGGAATGAAATAACTGGCAATCCTAGTGAAATAAATGCGATAACACTTGATGATGTGGAAAATGTTTAATCTGCCTTTTATCATCCCGAGAATATGTTTTTAGTAGCCACAGGCAATGTTAATCCTTATGAAATTATTAAAATTGTCGAACAAAATTTAGCTAAGAAAGAATTTACGCCTTTTGTCGAACCCAAAATTTTAGGGGTTAAAGAAGACAAGAGTGTGGTAAAAAAACAACAAACCGTTAAACTAAATATTACGACTCCCGAATATCGTTATGCTTTAAAAATTCCCCGGCGGAATTTTAAAAATATTACTGATGCGGAACTAGCGATTTATTTAGGCATATTTAACCAAATTAATTTTGGACCATCTAGTGATTTCCGGGAAAATCTGCGGTCCAAAGAATTAGTTTCGAGTTTTAATAGTCGCATTAATTTTATTGAAGATTATGTCATAATTGCCTTTTATGCCGTTACCGATTATCCTCAAGAATTAGAAAAAGAATTAGATGAACAATTAAAAAATTATCTTTTAACAAAGGAAGATTTTGAACGGAAAAGAAAAATGGAAATTGCTAGCCTTATCTTAAAATATGATGATATTATTGCCGTCAATGAATCAATTCAAAATAGTTTAATAATGACTAAAGCCATTATTGCTGATATCAAAGAAATTTATGAAAACTTAACTTTAAGTAGAATGGAAGAAATCGCCAAAATAATAACTTTAGATAATAAAGCAACCATGATTGGTGAACCCAATAAAAATTAGGCTTAGGCCTTTTTTTATTTGCCAAAAATATGTCAAATGGTAAAATTTTTTTAATTTGGGGCTTGAATATATATATATATATATAATTAGGCTAAATAGAGGATGTAAGGATATTTTAAAAATATAAAATATCCATCCATAATAGAAAGAAGGAGTATAGGATGATGGAAAAAGAAAATAAAAGAAAAACTTTAATTTTAACCATTATTGCCGTCTTAACCTTACTAGCTTTAGTCGGAGGAGCCACTTATGCTTATTTTCAAGCCCAAGCCGGAGAAGGCGGTCAAGCCGATGTTAATGTTACCACGGGAACAACAGATAGTCTAACCTTTAGTGTATTAGATAAAGTTGTAACCAGAGAAGGAAATGAAGACACTAAAGAAAATATAATAGATGATAATAATGCTAATGAAATAGTAATCAATGCTAAAGAAAG
>CANROR010000078.1 GCA_947632275.1 uncultured Bacilli bacterium
CCCCGATTTTATCCATTTTATTGGCAAAAATCATTCTTGGTACTTTATATTCAGTTGCTTGACGCCATACAGTTTCACTTTGAGGTTCAACCCCCGCATTGGCATCAAGTAAACAAATAGAACCATCTAGTACTCTAAGTGATCTTTGAACTTCGACCGTAAAGTCAACGTGTCCTGGGGTATCAATGATATTGAAACGATATCCTTTCCAATGGGCCGTCGTTGCCGCACTGGTAATGGTAATACCTCTTTCTTTTTCTTGATCCATCCAGTCCATTTGAGATTCCCCATCATGAGTTTCCCCAATTTTATGAGTAATCCCAGTGTGGAATAAGACTCTTTCGGTAAATGTTGTTTTACCGGCATCGATATGAGCCATAATCCCAATATTTCTTAATTTATCTAAACTAACATCTCTAGCCATAATTCACACTACCATCTATAATGAGCAAATGCTTTATTTGCTTCTGCCATCCGGTGCGTGTCTTCGCGTTTTTTGCAAGCACCACCAGTACCATTAGCCGCATCCATAATTTCATTTGCTAAATTGATGGCCATTCCCTTTCCACTTCTTAATTTTGCATAATTAACTAACCAACGTAAAGCTAAGGTTTGCGCTCTTTCATCATTTACTTCAATTGGTACTTGATAATTAGAGCCCCCGACTCTCCGTGATTTAACTTCTAAAGCTGGTCGAATATTTTCCATTGCATCATTAAATACATCTAATGCTGGCCGACCAGTTTGTTTTTCAACTATTTCAAATGCTTCATATAATATTCTTTGGGCAGTTCCCTTTTTTCCATCAGTCATAATTTGATTAATTAATTTCGTTACAACTTTCGAATTATATATAGGATCTGGAAGCACATTTCTTTTTACTGCTCTTCTTTTACGCATTATTTTTCCTCCTTAACTCTTATTTTTTAGGCTTTTTAGCGCCATATTTACTACGACCTTGTTTCCGATCTTCGACACCATGAGTATCAAGTGTACCACGAATAATGTGATAACGAACACCGATAAGGTCTTTTACTCTTCCACCTCTTACTAAAACAACACTGTGTTCTTGTAAGTTGTGTCCTTCACCAGGAATGTAAGCATCGATTTCTTTACCATTAGAAAGTCTAACCCGAGCATATTTTCTTAAAGCAGAGTTAGGTTTCTTTGGAGTACGAGTACCAACTTTCGTACAAACTCCTCTTTTTTGAGGACTTTTGGCATCGGTTTGTTTCCGTTCCAAAGTATTGAATCCCACATTTAAAACTGGGCTTTTACTTTTTCTGGTTTTACTTTTACGATTCTTTTTAACAAGTTGATTTATTGTAGGCATATTTTTCTCTCCTTCCTATTAACACATAACCAGGCGTATCATATTTTAATTTTTATTAGGTTCCACCTAAGTAGAACCCAAATTCAAAACGCATACATAATATAACAATTTATTATATGATTGTCAAGACAAAATTTTGCTAAATTTTTATTTTTACGCATTAAAAAATATGGACCGTCATCCATATTCTATAAAAACTCAATTAATCTAAAATTAGCATTTAATTTTTCCACTAAGGAATCTTTTTCATATTTATCAAGCATTTCTTTAAAATTACTATGATCCATAAAGAACATATCCGGGAAGTTTAAAAAGATATCAACATAAGTTTTAATTCCTAAATCTTTTAAATAACCTAAGTTAGCTTCCACTAAATCTTGCGATTTTTTTAGGCCATTCATAATTTTCTTGGGCGTAGAATCAATTAATTCTTCAATATCTTCTTGCGTAAAATCATACTTTTCTAAAAACTTCATTACGCAGCCTTCCTTCCTAAAGTATTAGCATCTAATACATTATCTATTTCACTACTTAATAATTCCATATTACCAACTTTAAAAGTTTCAGCAAAAGTAGACATCAATACTTCTTTTTCACTTAATTCAGAAACATCCATTTTATCAATGGCCATCATTATGGCTTCTTTATCTTCAGTACTAGTTAAAGTAAAGATTTCTAATAACTTATTAGCATAATCTTTAATCGCTTTTTTCTTTTCATCATTATCCGTAACAGCATAATCGGTAAAAGAAACAGTATTATCAACAGGAGCTAAAGCTTCTTTATTTTCAAGCATTGGCCCTACTTGTTTTTTAAATTCCCGAGCACTAAAAATGTAATCAGCACATAAACCAGTGGCTTCATCGCGATATGGTATACCGACGGCATCACATTGACCCATTCTTTTAATAACTTCGGAAATTGAGCAACTAACTAAATTAGGATTTTGCTTGATGTTCGCAATAAATTCCATTTTACTGGCTAATTCCAAAGTTTGTTGAGCTGATCTTGGATCAACAGTATAAGCTCGAAAATGACTAGGTAAAATAGGATAAACATCATATTTAGTTAAAATATCATATGTTTCCTTCGAACCTAATTCCAAACTCGCGGCAAACTTATATACTTGATCTTTTGCTTTAACATTAATTCTTTCGTTTATTTCTGGTAATTTTTCAATTAATTCCATTCCTACACCCTCCTTTTAATAAGCCATTAAAGGTACTTTCTTAGGATCTAAACCACTTATTTGCAATATATTAATGGTATTATTTAAACCATTTAAATCATATTTAATTAATACACTAGGCATTAAACATATATCGTTTACTTCTTTACCTATTTCTAATAATTTATCAACTTTTTCCCCTAATTCTTTATCATATAGAAGTTCAAAGTTTTCAAAAACTATATCTAAATTCATATTTTTCTTTTTTAAGATTTCGACATTTTTATGAATTAATTCTTCACTATAATTTTCTAAAATTTTAGCAAAGGCCCGATCGGAAAATTGACGGGGATTCAAACCATTTTCTTCAAGAATTCTTTCTAGCATTCCTTTAGCCGTTTCTTTATTTTCTTCCTTTACAGGTTCAACTTTTGCTTCATCTTTATTTTCGGCAACTGGCGTAACGACAGTTTCTTCTGTTGCTTCTGGGCTTTCTTCAACAAAATCATCAACAATTTCTAAAGGTTCTTCTTCATTTACTTCGGCAATTATTTCTTCATCAGTTTTTGCTTTGCTTTGGCCATTTAAATTAGCATTATATTCAAACAAAGCATCTTCAGGGAACATTAATAGTTTAGCCGCTTCTCTTTGTTCATCGACATTAAAATCAAATTTTTCTAATAATGAAACAATTTCATCACGCGTAATATTGATATTTCCATTTAAGGCTAATTCAAAATATTCATTTAATTTAGCTTGATTACTAATGGCTTCATCTTTTCTAATGCCTAATTCTTCAACTAAGGTAATGGCATTATTCATTTCTTTTTCGACATTTTCTAATTTTTCTTTCGCCGTTTTATTTTCGCTAACTACTTTATCAATTGTTTCTGGAAGTAATTTACTGACCTTTTCATTGATCATATCTGGTTCAAAATCAATTTTCAATTCATCTAAAACAAAAGCAAATTCATCGCGATTAATATTGCTTAAAACATCCATCAATTTATTGCCTTGTTCGGCCAAAATTTGTTCTTCATTAGTTAGTCGTTCAATTTCGCCTAAAAGAACTTCTTTTTCATTTTTCGTTCTTTCTTGGGTTTCAATAGCATCTTCTCTTTCTTTATTCATTTTTTTAAGAATAATACTATCTTCACCCCGAAGATTATACAACTTATCTAATAATGCTTTTACTTCACTAGTAATTACTTTCATTTTATTCACGCCCTTTATTATATTTAAATTATAGCAAATCAACTGGTAAATGTAAATAAAAATCTTTAGAAATAACGAATTTAACCAAAAAAAGTCTTTAGAATATACTACCTTTAGAAGGAGGAATTTTTTTGAAAAAGAAAATATTAATTTTTATCTCTATTATCGTGGTTATTGGTCTTATTATTCTCGGAATTTTTTGCTTTAAAAAAGATAATAAATCCAATCTTACCAAAATTCGCTTAGCTGAGGTTACTCACAGTTCTTTTTATACACCTTTGTATGTGGCTATCGAAAAAGGTTATTTTAAGGATGAAGGTTTAGATATTGAACTAATTTTAACCCCGGGAGCTGATAAGGTAAGTGCCGCGGTTTTATCGAATGATGTGGAAATTGGTTTCGCCGGAGCGGAATCAGCTATCTACGTTTATGAACAACAAGAAAAAGATTATTTACAAATCTTTAGTGGCCTAACCAAACGCGATGGTCAATTTATAGTATCCCGCAAAAAATATGATAATTTTACTTTAGAAGATTTATATGGTAAAGAAATTTTAGTTGGTCGTTCATCCGGAATGCCCGCTTTAAATTTCTTAAATGCGATTAAAAATGCTAACATTGATTTAAAGAAAATAGATGCGAACTATTCCGTTGAATTCTCGGCTTTATCCGGAACTTTTATTGGAGGCACCGGCGACTTTGTTAATCTATTTGAACCAAATGCGACTCTACTTGAAGATCAAGGCTATGGTTATGTGGTAGCAAGTGTCGGTAAACTTTCGGGCGAAGTACCTTATACGGCCTTTTATGCCCGCAAAAGTTATATTGAAAACAATAGTGCTATAATCGAAAAATTTACGAAAGCCATTGCCAAAGGTATTGCCTATACTTTAGAAACGGATGAAGCAACAGTAGCCACCGATATAATTAATCAATTCCCAGATACCAGTATCGAAGATTTAGCAAGTATGATAACGCGTTATAAAGAAGCTGACTGCTGGCTTGAAAATCCTTATATTTATGAAGAATTATTTACCAACTTAGAAGATTTCTTAATTGATTTTGATTTAATTGATGATTATGTCCCATTTAATGATTTAGTAAAGAATTTCTATCATGACTAAAACTTTACTGGAAATTAAAAATTTAGAAAAAAATTATCACACATTAAATGGTGAAATAAAAGCAATTGATAATATTAGTTTAGAGGTTAAAGCGGAAGAATTTATTGCTATCGTTGGTTCTAGTGGATGTGGTAAATCAACACTTTTAAACATTTTGGCAGGCCTCGATACGGCATCTAATGGCGAAATAAATTATTTAAAAAAAGATTTAAAAATTGGTTATATGCTTCAAGAAGACGCCTTATTTCCTTGGCTTACCATTTTCGAAAATGCTTGTTTAGGTTTGGATATTGAAAATACAAAAACAGAAGAAAATCTAAATTATGTTAAAAATTTACTTAAAACTTATGGCCTATCCGAATTTCAAGATAAATATCCTTCCCAACTGTCCGGCGGTATGAAACAAAGAGTAGCTTTGATTAGGACGCTCGCAACTAAACCTGACATCTTACTATTAGATGAACCCTTTTCGGCTTTAGA
>CANROR010000079.1 GCA_947632275.1 uncultured Bacilli bacterium
CTACTATTAAAAGTATCCGTATTTAAATTTAAAGCTAAATCAGTTCCTTTAGTAAATATTAATCGATCGCTACTGGCTATAATATTTCCTTCGGTTATTCCACTTTGGCCTGTTTCCGGTTTTAAATAAGCGTAAGTAAGTCTACTTAAAAGTAAAACTACTACTATTACAATTAATACTGAAATAAATAACAATAATTTATTTTGCTTTATTTTTTCAATCATTGTATTCACCTATTCTTTTTAAATTATAGCACAAATGAAAAAAGAGCGCTACTACTCTTTTCCTAAAATGGCATTTTAAAGTTACCATTTGACATTTTTTTCATCATATCTTTCATCATATTGAATTGATTTAAAAGACGATTAACTTCTTCTACCGTTGTTCCGCTTCCTTTGGCAATTCGAATTTTACGACTAGCTTTAATTATTTCGGGTTTTCTTCTTTCTTCTTTAGTCATGGAACTAATTATAGCTTCTAATCGGGCAAATTGTTTAGGATCAACCGAAATATTATTTAAGCCCATCTTTCTTGCTTGGGGTAACATTTTAAGAATATTTTCTAAAGGTCCTAATTTTTTGATTTGTTTTAAATTAGTTAAAAAATCTTCTAAGTTGTAAGAACCTTTTTTCATTTTTATGGCTTGAGCTTTAGCTTCATCTTCATCAATTACATCTTCTACTTTTTCAACAATACTTAAAATATCGCCCATATCAAGAATTCTTTCGGCCATTCTTTCCGGATAAAATTCTTTTAGGCCATCAAGCTTTTCACTATCTCCGACAAACTTAATCGGAATATGCGTAAGATGTCTAACTGATAAAGCCACCCCACCTTTGGTATTACCATCAAGTTTGGTTAAAATACAACCAGTTAAATTTAAATTTTCGTTAAAACCGGTGATAACATTAATCGCATCTTGCCCCATGGCCGCATCAATTACTAATATCTTTTCCTGCGGACTAACTAGTTCATCAATATCTTTTAATTCTTGCATTAAAGCCTCATCAATTTGTAAACGCCCCGCGGTATCTATAATAAGATAATCATTTTTATTTTCTTTCGCATACTCTAAAGCATCTTTTATTATTTCCGTGACTTTCGCATTATCTTTTTTAAAAACGGGAATACTTAATTCTTTACCAATCGTTTCTAATTGTTCAACAGCCGCGGGCCGATAAATATCACAAGCAATAAGTAAAGGTTTTTTACTATGTTTTTTCCGTAAATAATTGGCAAGTTTCCCGGCCGTCGTTGTTTTCCCAGAGCCTTGAAGACCTACTAACATTAAAATTGTCGGATTTTTGCTAGTTTCTAAAGGAACATAATCGCCTCCAAGTAAGGCCACTAATTCATCTTTAACAATTTTTAAAAAGACTTCATCTGGTTTTAAACTTTTACCAACTTCGGCCTCCATTGCTTTTTCTTTAACCTCGTTAATAAATTCTTTGACAACTTGATAGTTAACATCCGCTTCCAGTAACGCAATTCTAATTTCCCGCATCGCATCGGCAATATTTTCTTCAGTAATTTTACCCATACCTCGAATATTTTTTATCGCATTACTTAATCGATCTCCCATATATTCAAACATAATTATAGCCTTCTTTCTTTAAACTATTTTATCATGTTTCTTCCTAAATTAATACCTTTTAAAATTATTGATTACATAAATTTAATGAAAAAATATAGATTTATTGAACAACTTGCCGATGTTAGAAAATTGTTTATCACCAATAATTTGCTAACTAGATTTTAATTTTTGAACTTTTTAAATGGTCTAAATACTAATTTTAAAATTTCATTTTTTATTTTAGTAACGGACTAGCACAATAAATATTTAAATATTTTCTTCTTTCTTCTTCACTTATTATATGACTATTCTCTTTAAACATTTCTTTTAATTTTTTATAATTTCCATAGATACTATCATGGCTAGCAACAATCATATCTTCTTTCGAAACATTTGTGAGATCTAAATATATTCCATTTATTTTAGAAAGTGCTTCTATAAATACTCGTTGACTTCTACCATTGCCTTCACGAAAAGGATGCAATGCATTTATATCAGCAAATAATTCCACCAATTTATTTAATGTAGTTTCGTTATCATAATCCACGAAATATTTTTCTTTTTTTAATTTACTAAATATATCATTACCAAATGATTCTATATTTTCTTTTAAACAAAATAAATCTTGTTTGGCAATATTACAATTTCTTATGTCGCCTGCCCATCTATAAACATCTTGAAATAAATATTTATGAATATCTTTTAAATATTGAAAATCAAAATTGCCTTTCAATGGGGTTTCATTTAATTCATAAGTTCTTAAAGAAACAAGTTCTCGTTCAGCATTAAATAAGTCTTCGTCATTAGTTAATATTTAATTTATTAATCAAAATATCAGAATCTTTATAACAATAATTAGCTGTTCTTTCATAAGTATATTTGTATTTATTATCCATAAATGCTCCTATACTTTTCTATAACTTTTTTACGTTCTATCTCTGTTGAAGATTTCCCAATTATGCAATTATAAAGTTTTTGTTTTAGTTCCTTGGTTAAGGGCATTCCTTCTTGAGCCATTGCCCCATCAACTTTTTTTATTTTTTCTTGTATTTCTTTTTCAGTTTGCTTTTGATTTTGCATTATAATCACTCACTTTCTATAGTTTTTTAATATATTTATTATACCACAAAATTACTTAAAATCATTGATTTCAAGAAATTAATTAATAATAAATTTCCATAACCAATCAATTTAATTAAGTTTTCTAATTTATTGATATATTATAATCTTTTTGTTCTCCTATAGCACAGAATCTATTGATATTTAATAACACCTTTAGACATTTTTACCATTTTGCTGACGTCAACAAAATGGTCTTAAACATAATTATTTTACTTTAACTTTAAATTTTCTTTTGCTATTTCTTTAATTGATTTTTCAGGAGTTGGTAAATCTTCCGGCATGGTTCCCCCTAATTTAGAAATTGTTTCTCTTATGGCTTTTCCCACTTCATAATGCGTATTTGTAGCCTTAGTTTCACTTTTCTTTTCTTGCTTTTCTAATAAGGCTTCCGTCTGAGTAATTCTAAAAATATTAGCTCCTAATTCTACACTACTCATATTATCTAAAATATCCTCACGATATCTTAAGCCTTTTCTTTTGGCAATATCATCTGCGGTTTCACCATTATATAAGCCTTTATAACCCGCATTAGTAAATTTATCAAAATTTTTTACGCCTTTTTCTTTAGCAATTTTATATAATATTTTATTGCCATCTTTAGTTTGTCTTCGCCGATATAATCTTTTTTCATCTTCACTTAATTTATTATATTCAATCTCTGTTATTTCCATTTTACGAGTTTGAATGGCAAAGTAGGTTTGAGCAAGAGCAATACTTTCTTTTCTAGCATCACCATTTTGGGCAATTAAATAACAAGCATATCTTGATAGCTTATAATCATTAATTGTTTTGCGAGCTCCTTTAGGCATTTTTATCGTTTTGCTAACGTCAGCAAAATGGTCCAATACATTAATATTACTGGCTTTACAAGCAACTTTAGCCTTATCAATAACCAAATTAAAATTTCGCCATTGAGAATATTTTAAGGCATACATTAACTCCCGAGCTAACCAATATTCATTACCTTGTTCATCAAGATGTTTAATACTTTCAAAAATATTTTTTTGATATTCTTCTAAATTATTTTGCATTTTTCAAAATCTCCTTTATTTAGGCAGTATATCTAAATATTTTTTATTTATCAAATTACAGTTTTTTCATTATTTGGCCAAAAACTGTATTAATTTTAGGCCAAAAATAAGGATATTTTTTACTAAAAATAAAAATTTTGCATTTAGGAAAAAAATAAAATATAATTATTCTAGGTGAGAAATATGAAGTTAAAACCTTGGGTTAAATTTTTATTATTGATTATTCTTCTTGGAATAATTGGCTTTGGTGTTTTTAAGTATTTTCAAAAAGATAAAGAAACAATTGATAATTCTTTATTAAAAGAACATAACATCTCGGAAAAATATGCTTCGAAAACTTTAGAATATGTTTTAAAAAATAATCTTTATGACGAAAATTATTTAGAAGAATATAGCAAAATTGAATTTAATGAAAATGATAATTTTCAAGATATAATCACTACTTTTTTGCCTAAAGGTTATTCGGGCGAAGAAATAAATTATTTATTTAATTTAAGTGATACCAATTTAGAAAAGTTAAAAGAAAAAGACTATTTGGACTTAAAAAATTATTATCAAATAAAGAATTTTAATGTTGATAATTTTGATAGATATAATGCTTACTATGCCCAAAATAATTATAGTTATGAAGATGTGGTAACCTACGTTAATATAAAACTTGATTTACCAGTTTATACGGATACAACGACAGTTAGTGATCCGGATAGTTTATTAGTTTTAGTTAATAAATATAATTGTTTACCCAAAGATTATAATCCGAAAGACACCGAAACCTTGCCAGGAGCTTATGGCAATAATGTTCCGATGCGGAAAGTCGCCAAAGAAGCTTTAGAAAAACTCCAAGAAGCCGTAACTAAAGAAATAAATATTAAACTTTTACCAACGACCGCCTACCGAAATTATAATTTTCAAAATACTTTATATAATAATTATGTGGCCGAAGATGGCGTTAAAGCGGCCGACACTTATTCGGCTAGACCTGGTTGCAGTGAACATCAAACGGGGCTCGCTATTGATTTAAAAAATCCGGCGACTCCCTCTAGTTATCGCCTTAATGAAAGTGACTATGAATGGTTAAAAGCCAATGCTTATAAATATGGTTTTATTATTCGCTTTCCTAAGAATAAAGAATTTATCACGGGTTACCAAGAAGAAAACTGGCATATTCGTTATGTCGGCGAAGAAGCTGCCCAAATAATTCACGATAATAATTTAACTTTAGAAGAATATTTAGATTTATACATAACAAAATACTAGCAAAAAAAACGCTAGTATTTTAATTTTCCCAAAGACCTAAATAATAATTTTTCTTACCCTTTCGAAGTA
>CANROR010000080.1 GCA_947632275.1 uncultured Bacilli bacterium
CAAGCGACATATAATATATTAGTTTTGAGACATTTTCAAATACTAACACTTAAGACATTATCACATACTAACCATATTAAAATCGTAATTTTGACAAAAAAAGACTAAGAAATATCTTAATTTGAATTTTCTTAATCTTTAATTAATATTAAAATTTTCGGTTAAATCATTTATTTCTTTTTCTTGGCTTTCATCTTGTTTTTCATTGTTTTCTTTATTTTCTTCTTTGGTTGTTTCGTTATTATTTTCGGGCTCTTTGCTTGGTGTCGGACTAGCATTCGGAATATAAATTGTTAGACTACTCACATTGGCTAAAAGCGTTCCAATACTAATACTTTGATCGCCAATTAAACCAGCCGCCACCTTCGAATTATAGTGAGCTTGGCCCGCATCAACATATTCTTTGTTGAGAGTCATATTATGACTTTTACAAAATTCTTCGGCTTTCGAAATATTAGAGCCAATTAAATTAGGCATTGTTTCTAAAGATTTAACCTTTTTTAAGCCTTTGCCGGCCGCC
The DNA here is from genome assembly GCA_947632275.1 of uncultured Bacilli bacterium. GTDB lineage: Bacteria > Bacillota_I > Bacilli_A > RF39 > UBA660 > Onthocola_B. Next base: position 521 of record CANROR010000080.1, read on the forward strand.
GGCGTACTATATTCGGCATTAACGGAAAAAGCAAAAGTTTTAATTGGTTCTTCACTTGCTTTTTCTAAAACAACTTTGATGGCTTTTTGAACATCTTCTAAACTATCTTTATAATAACCTTGGGCCGAAGTATAACGACCAGAAGTTGGTAAATAAACTGGTAAACTATAAGTTTCTAGATAGGCTTTATTGATATTGATAAATTCTTCGCCATTTAAAGCATTTAAAGCCATTTCTTTTAAAACTCCATAGCTAGATAAAATTTTATTGGTGTCCATATTAGTAGCAATATTTTTACTGACAGCATTATAAATTTGTTTAAAATCGGTGATACTACTAAAGTTTAACATCTTTTTGGCTAGGGCTTCGACCACTTGTTGTTGATGGCGAACTCGATCTAAATCGCCGCCGATATATAGATGACGATTCCGCGCATAAGCCAATGCTTGTTCCCCATTTAAAGTTTGGACACCGGGATCAATACAAACTAGTTTATTGCCAAATTGGCGATCGGAATTTTGTTCACACATTTGACCATTATATTTTTTTGCGCCATAGGTTGGGGCTTCGACATCGACTTCGATTCCTTTAACCGCATCAACTAAATTAACTACTCCCTTGAAATTTATTTTTACATAATAATCAATATCAACATCGAGTAATTTACTGACGGTTGAAACTACACAGCTAGAACCATAAGCCGCCGAAGAATTAATTTTGGCGTATTTGTTATTATTGCAAACAATTGGTACATAGGTATCCCGCGGAATACTAATCATTAACGTATCCAAAGTTTTAGGATTAAAGGATACTAACATTAAAGTATCGCCATTAAAAGCGGCATTGGCATCTAAACCATCTTTAGTTGAATCAACACCCATGATTAAGAAAGTTAATGGTTCAGTGAAATCTTTATTACTACTAATAACTTCATTTTCACCCTTTATATTCTCGGTATATTGGTAAACTATTTCGGTTTTGCTTTCAATATTTTCTAAACCTTCACTATTTTCATATAAGGAAATATAATTGCTTGGCACAAATATGGCCTCAACTTTTTTATCATATAATGAATAAACCATATCAAAATAATCATCAAAATTACTAATTTCATTGGCTAAATTATGTTCTGTGATAATATTTTTCGTTAATTTATAACCTTCAATATCATCTTCTTTGGTAATTCGCCCAATTTTACTTTTTTCAGTAAAATCACCATCTTTTAATTTAATCAAATAAGATGTATAAACCGTCTTTGATTGATCTTGCATATTGCCAAGACCACCATAGATAACATTAATAAAATAGGAACTACCAATTAAAACACCAATAAATAAAAGATTTACGAAAGTAGAAATTACATATGGTTTATATTTTTTGGTAATTAAATTTAACAAATTATAAAAAGCATAAAAGGCAAGCCAAAGAGAAAAAACGACAATTAAAACTGTTCTAATTAAAGTTTCAATTCCATTTAATGCTAAAATGCTTTTGATAAAAAAGCCTAAACTAATAATATAAATTATTAAAAATAAATAATAACTATATCTCGCTACAAAATTAGATCGTTTTAGTTTTCGTGCTATCTTCTTCATACTGCTTACTTATCCCCTTTTTGATATTCTACGACATAAATTCTATCATCTTTATTGACTAAAGTAACTGTTGCATCCGTATCATAGCCATAATCTTTTTCATAAGTCCAATTTAAAGTACAAACTATACTATCGACTTCCGTTTCGCCAATTTTAAATTTAGATTTTTCTAAAGAAGCTAAAGTAATATCTTTAACCACGGGCAAATCTTGTTTTCTTTTGCCATCGGCATTATTTTTTAAAGTTTTATATAAAGTTTCTTCGACATCTAATTTATAATTAGCCACATTATCAGGATAGACAAAATCGGCACCGCCGACATCATATTTACTTAATTTGTTGGCCATTGTAAATAAGTCAGTAATAAATAATTTACTAACTAATTCGGCATATTTATCATTATCAACAGAATCGCTATCTAAAACATTTTTTAATTCATTATAGATATTTTTATATAAAACTGTATCGCGATCTTCTAAGACATAATCATAATTTTCCACACTATCAACGACATTTACTTTTTGTCCACTGTCTAAATTATGAAAAAATTTAACCATCAGTAAAACTAAGACACAAATAATAAATATCGCAATAAATAACAATAATACTCTTCTATACTTCCTTTTCATTTATTCTCCTAACGTCTTATTTTTCAACAAATCATACACAATAATGGAATTAGATACCTCTAATTTTTTATCCGTTTCTTCTTTTAACTTATCAATATAATCATCGGTTACTTTAAAATCTGGATTAATAAGTTTATATTCTTCTTTGGAATTATTATAATATAAATCTTTCGTTAAGAAATTACCATTAGGAAATATTACGATATTGTCATCTTTAATATCGAAAATATCATGACCAAAAGAATATTTATTATTCATTCCAAACATATTAAGCAATGTTGTCGAAACATCGTACATACCCATAGTATAATTAATTTCGCCTTTAAATATACGTTTTAAGGTTTTATTTTTTGTCCAGAAAATAAGCGGAGTTTTCTTGTTTAATTCATGGTCAAAAGAATCATATTCGGTATATTCTTCATCTTCTTCGGTGTAAAGTTCACCCGTTTCCGGATTTAAATTTTTTAAATAATTAATTTCATTACGCGATAACTTAGCATCATGGTCACCATAAAAGACAAATAAAGTTTTATCAAAAGCCTTAGATTCATTAATATATTTTATAAAATCCCCTAAAGCGCCATCAGCATAGTTAACGCTTTTCATATATTCTCCAATCGCTTTATTGCTTAAATAATCAGTCGTTTTCGTAACTTTTTCGCCCGTTTCTTCATCAACTGTCTCGAAAGTATAAGATAAATCGTAGTCACTAAAAGAACTAGCAACGGCAAATGGGGAATGGTTAGATAAAGTAATAATAGTGCCCATATAGTTATCGTAAGTCGCTTCAATATTTTCTAAAATTGGAATGGCTTGTTCAAAGAAACGATAATCATTTATTCCTAAATTAACGACATCCGCATCCGTATATTTGAAACTATCTTCAAAATATAGGCCTTCATAACCTAAAGATGGATGGGCTTTATCCCGACTCCACATCGTCAAATAATTACCATGCATACTAAATGGATAATAGCCTTTCGTTTTTAAATATTTAGGAATCGTAAAATATTCGCGATTATAATAACTGACAAAAACTGTTCCACTGGCCGCAGGCATTAAACCGGTAAGTAACGTAAATTCGGTATCGGAACTTGTTCCCGTACTTACTTGAGGATAAAAGTTTTTGAAAAACATTCCTTCTTTAGCAATTTTATTTAAATTAGGGGTTAATTCTTGCCCATTAAATTTTAAATCCATTAAAAAGGTTTGCATACTTTCCATATGAATAAAAACAATATTATAACCTTCTAAGACTCCCGTATATTTATTATCTTGATGTTCCGGCTTTTGATCAAAATAAGCATTAAAATTATCCATCGCTTCTTCTTCACCAAACAAAGAACTTAATTTGGGTGTCATGGCTTGAATTACATCATTGGCTTGATAAACAATAATCCCAAAGCGTTCCACAATATAAGCCCGATACCATTGTTTAACCAGTCTCCCATAATCTGTGGAAGTGGCAACGCCAAAACTATATAAAAGACATAAAGCGCCAATTAAAATGGTACTTACAACCATTTTTTTACCCTTTTCTACTTTATCTAAAAAATAATAATAAGTGGTACTTGCTAAATGACGATGGATTAAATAAAAGATTATAGGAACCAAAACATACATTACATCGACAAATCTTAGTTTTTCAAATAACGAACCAGTTACTGTTTCTAATTGCGATAAGGTAGCAAGTTCGCCCACAGAAGCAAAGGAAGAATAAAAAGTATAATAAATTGAGTTTACCATACATAAAATGGTATAGAATAAAGTCCAAAAGAAATAATATTTAAATTGATTTCGCGGCTTTATTAAATAACCCAAACCACCAATGACTAAAATAAGGCCTAAATCGGTAATGAATGGTTTAAAACTAAAAGCATTATGTAAAGTAAAATTCCGAACACATAAAACGGAAAATAACGCTAAAATAACGTATGATAAAAACAATCTATTACTAATTACGTATTCAATAATATTTTTCTTAGCTTTATGCAAAAATTTATTAGTCTTCTCTTTCATATCTACCTCTTACTTTAAAATTATAACAATATTTATTATTTTTCGCAATTATTGTTGCAAATTATTTAAAATTTTGATACAATTTATTTACATGCAGGTGTGGTTCAATGGTTAGAATATGGCCTTGCCAAGGCTAAGATGGGAGTTCGATTCTCCTCACTTGCTCCAAAAGATAAAATCGTCGCACCAAGCGATGTTAATGATTAAATCAACGCAAGTTGATTTTTTTGTTGCTATTG
>CANROR010000081.1 GCA_947632275.1 uncultured Bacilli bacterium
TATACCCAAATTTCATAAAGTTTTTCTTTTTATATTATTTTACTCTTTTTTACTGCAAGACTATTTAAAAACATAAATAACCAAGACTATTTAAAGACATCTAAAATCGAGGTAACCATTTCCATATTATCAATAGCACTAGCCAATTTATCCGTCGTTCTTTCTTTATACTTTACTTTCATTTCACTAACAAAATTATTAAAATTTTTTGTTCCTCGATTTAAATCTTTAAAGTAAGCCGAATTTGCTTTTAAATAATCGTATTCTTTAATATTTTCTTTAAAAGCCATTATATTAGGCAGTTGCATTTTTAATCCTCGAAAAATTTATTTAAAGGTCGAGGTGCTACCGGTCCTTTATTTAAATTACTTAAATTATTTAAAGCTTCTCCACTTTTTTTCGTGGTAAAATCTTGAACTAAATCTAAAGCTTTTTGCGCCGTATTAATATGACTTTTAATCGAATCCATATCAACATTTTTCATCATATTCGTTATTTTACTAATGCCTTCGCCCAAATTCGGATTAGCTCGATCTTCTCCATGATAATTTTGCCAAATCTTTTCATCTTTCCCGTATAAATCATATAATTCATAAAATTTTTGCCAAGTCATTTGATTACTTGCTACATATTGCGCAAGTTCGGGTTTAGTTTTTACAAATTCTCTAAATTCATCTTTTTTACTCATTGAAAAAATCACCTATTTTATTTTATGAACAAAACAGGTGATTTTTCCTAAATTTTAAAATTTTCCGCGAAATCATCAAAAGTCATTTGTTGTTCTTTAGTGGTTATTTCTTCTTTAGAAGTATCTACTACATCTTCTTTTTCTTTTTTCAATTCCACGAAGTCCGGTTTTAAAAGGACTAAATCATATTTTTTCTTCGTTATCGCACTACCAGTACTAACTAAATCCATAATCGGAATTTCACTATTTTTAACTTCGATAAAGTCATTATCAAATTTTAAAACATTAATATCTTTACTATCAGTTAAAAAGGCACTAACAATATGATAATCTTTCGTTTTCGCTTTTTTAAAGACCATATTTCCTTTTTTAGCGCGACTTAAACTATTTAATTCATTTAATTTAATTCGTTTACCTGTGCCATAATTAGTAAAGATATTTAAGTATTCTTGACTATCTTTAATAGTTAGACCCATTATGACATAATCATCTTTTAAATTTATACCTTTAACGCCACTAGCTTTCGGACCAACCGTTGGAATTTCTGATACCGGGTATTTTAAATAATAACCATTATGCGTTACTAGTAAGACATTGTCATGAGCCATCGTCACATTAATTAATTCATCGTTTTCTTTGAGCTTGATAGCCGTTAACGATTTCGAATACCGACTAACTTCTAAATCTTGTAATTTAACTTGTTTAACTAAACCATTTTTCGTAAACATGACGATATTAGCCTCTTTATTTTTCAAAATTAAACTACTAACAATTCTTTCATTTTCTTTTAGTAAAATCGTATTGCTAATATGTTTACCTAAATCTTTCCATTTACATTCACTTAAGATATGTACTGGTACATATAAATAATTACCTAAATTAGTAAATAAAAGCAATGTATCTAATGTACTAACAATATATTTGCCCATGATAAAGTCACCTGGCTTTAACGTTGTTTCTTCAGTTGAAGTTTTAAAGCTTTTTAAACTTACCCTTTTAACATAACCTTCGTTAGTAACAACAATCACTACTTGTTCATCCGTAATCATTTCTTTGGCATCTACTTTGATTTCCGTGATTTCATCTTTAACCACCGTTTTTCGTGGCGTCGCATAGTTTTTCTTAATATCTTTAAGTTCACTTTTCATGACATTTTTTAATTTTTCTTCATCATTTAAGATAGCCTCACAATTAGCAATTTTCGCCTTTAAACTAGCCGCTTCTTCCTCTAAAATAGCGATATCAGTATTTGACAAACGATAAAGTTGTAACGTAACAATAGCCTCAGCTTGTTCCATTGTAAAACCAAACTTTTGGACTAAATTTTCTTTCGATTCTTGTTTATTTTTACTTGCTCGAATCGTTTTAATAACTTCATCGAGAATCGAAATTGCTTTAATTAAGCCTTCGACAATATGGTATCTTAAGCGATAGCTTTTAAGTTCAAATTCGGTTCTTTTGGTAATTACTTCTTTTAAATGAGCAATATAGGCATCTAAAATTTCTAAAATACCTAAAGTCTTTGGCGTCCGGTTAACAATAGCCACCATATTATAATTGTAAGAAACTTGTAAATCCGTATTTTTAAGTAAATAATTTAAAACTAATTCTCGATTAGCCCCATTTTTTAAATCAATGGCAATTCTTAAACCTTCGCGGTCGGTTTCATCTCTTACTTCACTTATCCCATCAATCTTTTTATCAATACGCAAACTATCAATTTTTTGGACTAATTGTTGTTTATTAACTTCAAAGGGAATTTCTGTTACAATAATTTGTTCTTTGCCTTTTTCTTTTTTAAATTCTAATTTACTCCGCACAATAACACGACCACGGCCGGTAGTAAAAGCATCAATTATCCCTTGTTTGCCTTCAACAATTCCGCCTGTTGGAAAATCAGGTCCCTTTACAATATCTAAAATTGTTTCTAACCGACAATTAGGCGAATCAATTCTTTTAACGGTCGCCTCAATTATTTCCCCCGAATTGTGAGGCGGAATATTGGTCGCATATCCCGCAGATATGCCATTTGCCCCATTGACTAAAAGATTAGGAAACTTCGCCGGCAAAACAGTTGGTTCTAAAAACCGGTCATCAAAGTTGGGCGCCCAACTAACGGTTTCTTTATCTAAATCTTTTAATAGTTCTTCACTAATTTTGGCAAGTCTGGCTTCGGTGTACCGATAAGCGGCGGCTTGGTCGCCATCCATCGAACCATTATTCCCATGCACATCAATTAAAATATTATTTTGTTTCCACCATTGACTCATCCGAATCATCGCATCATAAACGGAAGAATCGCCATGGGGATGGAATTTACCTAAAACCCCACCGACGGTATAAGCACATTTGATATAAGCTTTATCGTAAGTATTGTGTTCATCATACATATAGTAAAGAATTCTTCTTTGGACAGGTTTTAAACCATCACGCACATCCGGAATAGCACGGTCAAGAATAATTTCTTTGGCATATTTACCAAACCGGTCTCCCATGATATATTCTAAAGCATAATCTTCAATTTTTTTCAGTACATTTTCCATCTTTTCACCTAACTTCTGTAATCGTCTTCCATCGTGAATTCCACATTTTCATTGATCCATTCTTTCCGCGGTTCTACTTTATCTCCCATCAAAACGCTAACCCGTTTTTCAGCCAAAGAGGCATCCGAAATATTAACGCGAATTAAACTCCGCGTATCCGGATTCATTGTCGTTTCCCAAAGTTGTTCCGGATTCATTTCCCCAAGACCTTTGTATCTTTGAATAGACCATTTCCCAGGATTTTCTCGTTTTATATCTTCTAATTCTTCATCAGTATAGGCATAAAATCTTTTTTTACCTAATTCAAATTTATATAAAGGCGGCATGGCAATATAAAGTTTACCGGCCTCAATTAAGCCCCGCATATACCGATAGAAGAAAGTAAGAAGAAGGATTTGAATATGAGCACCATCGACATCGGCATCGGTCATAATGATTACTTTATCGTAATTGGAATCACTTGCCTCAAAACTTTGGCCAACTCCGGCGCCAACGGTATGAATAATCGTATTTATTTCTTCATTTTTTAATAGTTCTTCAATCGAAGCTTTTTCGCCATTGATAACTTTACCTCTTAAAGGCAAAATAGCTTGAAACTTCCGATCTCTTCCGCCTTTGGCCGAACCACCGGCCGAATTTCCTTCGACTAAGAAAAGTTCATTAATCTTCGGATTCTTACTTTGGGCCGGCGATAACTTACTCGATATAATTTTTTCAATTTTACTTTTATTTTTCCCATTGCGGGCTTCTTCACGGGCTTTTCGGGCCGCTTCCCTAGCAACTTTACTTTTCATCGCTTTATCTAAAATCGTTAAGGCCACTTCTTTATTTTCTTCTAAAAAGAATTTTAACGATTCATAAGTTATACTTTCCGTGACACTACGGGCTTCGGGCGTTCCTAGCTTACCCTTAGTTTGCCCTTCAAATTGTAATAATTCTTCAGGAATTTTTAAACTAATTACGGCCGTTAGTCCTTCGCGAACATCGGCTCCATCAAGCGTTCCATCTTTACCTTTAAATAAATTATTACTTTTCGCATAATCATTAAAAGCTTTAGTTATACCCGTTTTAAAACCAACTTCGTGCGTTCCCCCATCAGAAGTTTTAACATTATTAACAAAAGAAAGAATCGATTCATTATACGAAGCCGTATATTGCATCGCAATATCTACTTCAATTTTATTTTTGGTACTCGCAAAACTAATGACATTATGCAAGGTTTCTTTATCTTCATTTATATAATCAACGAAACTAATTAAGCCATTATCATAATGGTACTTTACTTGTTTTTTATCGGCCTCATCTATGACTTCAATTGTTAAATCTTTAAGTAAAAAGGCACTTTCTTGCATTCTTTCACTAATCGTTGTAAACGAAAAATTACAATTTTTAAATATCTCCGGATCCGGCATGAATTTAACAATCGTTCCGGTTTTATTCGTTTTTCCTACCGTTTTTAAAGGACTTTTAACTTTACCCCCATTTTCAAATTCAATGGAAGAAATTAAACCATCCCGATAGATAACGACTTGCATGGATTTGGACAAGGCATTAACAACAGAAGCGCCAACCCCATGAAGACCACCTGAAACTTTATAACCAGCTTCGCTAAATTTCCCCCCGGCATGTAAAATGGTATAAATAACTTCGGGAGTCGATTTGCCAGATTCGTGCATCCCAATAGGCACACCTCGACCATTATCAGCCA
>CANROR010000082.1 GCA_947632275.1 uncultured Bacilli bacterium
CCAAATAAAGATTTGCTAGCGTTTGGGCTTCAATACCTTGGGCAGCATCAACTACTAAAATAGCCCCTTCACAAGCGGCTAAACTACGCGAAACTTCATAGGAAAAATCGACATGTCCCGGCGTATCAATTAAATTTAAAATATATTCTTGATTATTGTAATTATAATGAAGTTGGACGGCATTTAATTTAATAGTAATACCCCGTTCCCGTTCTAAATCCATATTATCAAGAATTTGGGCTTTCATTTCTCTAGCCTCAACCGCATGCGTTAATTCTAATATACGATCGGCCAGGGTACTTTTGCCATGATCAATATGCGCAATAATGCAAAAATTCCGGATATTTGCTTGTTTCATAACTAAACACCTATAATGATTATACTATATTTTTTGGCAAATTTACATAAATAAAGTTTTTAGACAGTCAAATACGCCTTTTAACCCATCCGTGACAAAACTTTCCACGACTTCACTAAATTTATCCCCGGCATTAGTAAATTTATTTTCATAATTTTTTTTATCTTCTAAAATATAAGAATTAACGTCAATGACTTCCCCATTTAAAACATCTTCTTCAAATTTTTGAATATTTTGATCCGTCAACACAACTTTATTATTTAAAGTTGCCTCATAATAACCCGATTCACTCGCAATAAAAAGCCCCATGAAAATAATAAACATCACTACTAACATTTTTAAAAAAATATTAGTTTTCTTTTTCTCCATTTTCGATCTCCATAATATATTTATATAAAACTTTAGCTAAAACTTTCAAAGTATTATTAATTTCTTCAATCGTATTATTTTCGCCCCCGATTTCAATAAGATAAGTATATTCACTAAAATCTTGATTATAAACGCCATTTACGCCTTTACCTTGTTTTTTGGTTATGCCCCTTGTTAACGAAACATTTTCCGCTTTAACCAATTCATTTAAGCGTTCGATACCTTTTAAATTTTTTTCATAATTGGGATTTTCTAAACCTAAAACAAATAAAAGCCGGGCATAATTTTTATCTGCAATCGTAATTGCTTTAGAAGCCGTCTCGCCGGCATCGCGATGTAAATCAATAAAATATTTTAAGGACGGATTATTCTTTTTCGCATCTTCTAAAAGAAGGCGACTAGCTTTATAACTCGACCCATATTTCCAATTATGAGCATTTAAAATATCTTTAACTTTATTTTCTTCCACAATCGCTTGAATTCCTAAATCGGCCAAATATTCTTTTAAAATATATGAGGCAATTAACACCGTATTATTAATATTAAAATTTTCTAAAAAATTAGTTTTATAGCCTTCTGTTTGATGCGAATTATATAAATAAATAATTGGTTCTTTAATTGGTTCATTTTCCTCTCCTATTGGCTCTTCTTTTACTTCTAATTCTTCACTAGCTTCTTCTTCATTAGTACTAGTTACTTCTTTGGCAATTAAATTGGCACTTTTTTCTAAACCTAAAGAATATTTAAGTAAAAATTCGGTACTATTTAAAGAAGTAATATCCCCCAGTTCATAACTACCTAAAGCATCTTGCACTAAATAATTTAAATATTTTGTATTATCAATATTAATATTAATTTTGTTATAAAAAAAATGAAAAATTAGGCCAAAGGAAAAAATTGTAATTACCCCAAATATAATTACTCTAAACAAATAAATTTTAAATTTTGTTCTTCTCTTAAACCTTTTTTTCATAATTATCAAAGATAATATAAACCTTTTTAATTTAAAATTTTGTCGATTTAACAAACTTAATTAAAATTTATTGAATTTAATAGATATTCGCACATTAAAAAACCTCATTTCTTTTTACCCAAGAAATGGGGCATTCGCTATAGAATAAGTGTCTAAACAAAATCACTTTGGGTAGACATTCAACTTAACGAAACTGAATGTTCCCTTTTTTATTTTATGCAATTTCTCTTGCTAAATACATATTATCACAATATAGTCTTTTTGACAAGTTTCCATTTATTTTATTTTCATCTATTTTTTATCATAATTTCTTATGTTTTTTCGTGTTTTTTAAATTGACTTTAGCATAAGATTTAGATATAATACTCATGCAAGTTATTTAGGCAGGACTGCTAAGCTTTATAATGTGTTTGGACTTGTTTAAAGTATCTAATACTGCCTATAGAAAAATTATTCCAAACTCCCTATAAAGTTAAGTGGTACTATAAATATTTTGTAATTTAAAAAGAAAGGAGAAGAATTATGGCAAGATATACAGGTCCAGCCAACAAAAAATCTAGAAGATTAAATTTTTCCACTCTTGAAAATGGTAAAGATTTAAAAAGAGCTTATGCTCCTGGTCAACATGATCAAGATCGTCGCAAAAAACTAAGTGAATATGGTATCCAATTACAAGAAAAACAAAAAGTTAGATATCTTTATGGCTTAACTGAAAAACAATTCCATAAAGTTTTTGACAGAGCTTCAAAAATGAAAGGTACTGCCGGGGAAAATTTACTTATCTTACTTGAAAGTAGATTAGATAATATGGTTTATCGTTTAGGTATGGCTAGAACTAGACGTTCTGCTCGCCAAATTGTTAACCATGGTCATATTTTAGTTAATGGTAAAAAGACGGATATTCCATCTTATACGACTAAAGTTGGCGATGTTATTTCCGTTAAAGAAAATTCTTTAAACCATCCCGCAATTATTGATGCTATCGAACAAAATGTTACGGTTCCCGCTTACTTAGAAATGGATAAGAAATCTTTAACTGGTAAATATGTTAGAGTTCCAGAAAGAAGCGAACTTAATGCCGAAATTAACGAACAACTAATCGTTGAATTCTATAACAGATAAGAATAAAACCCACGAAATCGTGGGTTTTTATTTGCTTTCTTTTATTAATGCTTCGGTTACCGTAACTTTTTCACATTGTTTCGTTTGCGAATTATAAGTATAATAGGTACTACATTTAGCCGTCACCGGAATTTCGGTCGTAATTTGACATTTTTTATTCTTAAGTTTGCCTTCATAACAAACATAAGTGGTTTTTACTTTACTTGTTTTATAACAACGACCAGACACTTCCATCATACCATTTTCACAAACCGTTTCATCTTTAAAACTTGTTTCTTTTGTTTCCATAGCTAAGCATTTACCTTCTTCATTAAAACTGGTACAAGTCGTATATAAACATTTATTATTTTCCACATAAGCATTAGTGTTAAATTTACCACTGCCATCAGCCATTTCGATAGTTTGTTCACTTACTCCCGCGGGTAAAACACATTTTTTATTAGTTATTTTTTTATAACTTTTAATACTTAAACAAACACTGCCTCCAAGATTATAACCATCACTACAAGTTTTCGTTGCCGTTGCTTTTTCTTCTTTCGTTTTCGTACATTTATCATTTTTTAAAGTATAACCTTTTTTGCAAGTAATCTTCGCTTCTTCCGTCGTAACAACTTCACAACTTTGATCCTTTAAAGTCCCTTCTTCACAATAATAAGTTAATTTCTTTTCTTTACCACAACCCGTCAATATAAAAATAATACTTAATCCCAACATAATCTTTTTCATAGTCTACCTCTTAAAGGTATTATACTATTTTTAAAGCAAGAAAAAAAGTATATCAATACTTTTTATAATTTTTGCTTTATTCTACAACAATTCGATATGGGCTTTCTTTACTGCCATCTCCACTTTGTATTTTTGCCGAAGACGATATATAAAAGGACGGACGAACACCTAATGAATTATTTTTTACATGAAAGTAACAAATATAACCATTGTTGAATACAAGAAAGGATACATTAGGACTTGTCGAATATCGAGAAATAGTCCATTCACTTAATCCCATATACATCCAGTTATTAATTGTTACATTATCATTATTATAATTACCTAAATTTGTTGTCCAATTGTTTGTACTACTTGGACTTGCGGCATAACCATAGTCGCTTATATACATTAAGCCTATTTTGTCAGGAACTGTTTTCTTTTGAGTTGGATAATCCGGACTACTTTCTATTTTATTCATTTCATTATAGTACGCTACTTTTGGGGTTACAACATTTGTACTATATCCATTTAAACTCCAAGTATGAGTTGTTATTAATTTATCTGTATCTATATTTTTTTCTCTCGTTAAATAAGTATCTAGGTAATAGCCATTTAAATTTTCATTTCTTAAGTCACTTTCGGCCCATTCATTTATCTCATTAGTACTATTTGTCCAATAATATCCATCAATATTGTCAAGATTAGATTTATTTCCTTTATAATTACTTGTATCATCATCATTTCTAGTATTAATATATACTGTATTGTATGCTCCCGTTTCACCTAATTCTGTACTTGTAGCATAGTCATATTTGATTAGTTTCATTTCATATTGGCCTTCGACATTTTGGAATAATCCTATTATGCGATATAAATCAGCGTCTCCATTAGCACATTCTCCAACGGTAGTTACGCCACCATCTAAACAGACATAATTTTTTACTTCTGTATCTGAGCCGGCATAACGATATGAATCATCTTGAGCTCCACCCTCTAGTTTAGCATCATGATAATATAATGTTGTTTTTTCTTGATTGGCATCGGTTAATAATTTATCTTGAATTAAGACTTCTTTTTGAATTAAGACTTTCCCTGTTAAACTTTTGCCTGTATTTAGATTTTGGTCATATTCTAAATTCTTAAACGTTATCATTATTTCCCATTCATCTGTTGTCGTATGATTTTCTTTACTTCCTTCTTTTACTTCTATTGTTTCTTCTTTGGCTATTGTTATTAAACCCTTGGCTTCTGTTATATCAAAACCGCCTAAAGTTTTTTCAGTTTTATTCTCACTATCTGGGTCACCAAATAAGCCTGCGGTATAATTTAATGCTACCCCATTTAT
>CANROR010000083.1 GCA_947632275.1 uncultured Bacilli bacterium
ATTATAAGGTTTATTTTTAAAACTTTCAGCTAAATATTTATGATAAGCTTCTAAAAAATCTTTATCTCCATTATCGATTGCTATTTGACAAACTTTACTATATTGCTTATCTAAACATTAAATTAAAGGATCATAAGCTTTTAGAGAAATTAATTTTTTTATAATAGCATCAATATAATAGTCATTTTTTTGCTCACTTAATTTAGGATTACAATTAGTTAAGAAATTTAATGTTTTAATTAGAACGTCTGCTTCAGTTGATTCTAATAATTTATCAAGATAAGTTTCATATTCAGTTTTGGCTATATTATTCATATATTCAAAGATAAATTGCTTATCATTTAAACTAAATAAAGCTTCTTTTAATTCATCTAAAAGATCTTTAGTATCTTTACATTTAGAAATAGCTAAAGCTCCATAGTAAATATAAGCACTATTATGAGAAGTTAATACTTGGTCTTTTAATTCGTTTGGAGTAATAATATTTAATTTTAATAATGTATTTACAATATTAATTTGTTTTTCATTTAAAATTTTACTTAAATAAGGATTCATAATCGTCTCTTCTTTCTATATTTATTTAGTAAGTTTTGCTTGTTCATCTATGAATAAACTGTGGAAATTAGTGGCGTATTCTCGGATAGTGCCTAAATCTCCTTTTTGCAATAAGCTTTGAAATAATTCTAATGTTTCATCAGGTGTTAAGGAATTATCTTCTAAACTTAATTTGGTGATTCTTTCTTTTGTTAAAACTATATATTCTTTAATCCAGTCTTGATAACCATTCTGTCTGTAAAAAGTAAATAAATATTCTTGATAAGCATTTAGAAAGTCTTTATCACCATTGTTAATAGCCATATAACAAATATCTTTACTTTTACTATGTAAATATCTAAATAAGGGTTTGTAAACTTTTAAAGATATTAATTTTTTAATAAAAGCTTCAATAAAAAAACTTCTTTTTTCATCATTTAAATAATCTTTATCAACGTAAGTTACATAATTTAGAGTTTCAATTAAAACTTCTGAATTATTTGTCTCAATTAATTTATTAAGATAAGATTCAATATTAATTTGTTTTATATTACGCATAAAGTTTAAAATATAAAAATAATCATTAGAATTAAATAAAGCTTGTTTTAATTCGTTTAAAATTGATTCAGATTTTTTAAAACTATATGTTTCATAAATTGCTAAAGCTCCATAGTAAATATAAGAGCCATTATTTGATGATATTACTTGGTCTTTTAATTCAGTTGGCGTAGTAATATTACAAACTAAAAGGGCATGTACTTGGCTTTTGCCTTCTTCATTTAAAATTTTGGCTAAATAAGGATTCATAATCATTTCTTCTTTCTTGGATTATTATTTTAATATTGTTAAAGTTACTTGTCAAGAAATTTAGTATTAAAAAAATCCTATTTAGGTTTTATCTTGATTGAGGAGTTAGATTAGAATTTTTTTCTTGCATGTAATTAAATACTAATTGATATGCTCTATCAAAAGTAGCTTTATTATTTTCATACCAAATTCTTACTTTATCATAATCATGAATAAATTCAGAATTAATATGAAATAATCTTTCAGCAAGAGCAATACCATTTAATTGTAAATCTTCTGGTGATAGACCTAATAAAGCATTATAAATATTAGCAAAATTTGATTTATCATCACCAAAAGTAAAATCTGTTGCTAAAGATACTTCAGTTGCTATATTTCTTAAAGCTATTTTTTCTTCTTTCTCTCCTTTGTAATTAGTAATGCCTAAAGCTTATATCATATGCTTTGATTGTAAATTTAATTGTGAAATCTGGGTGAAGTTTAATATTTTAGGTTATTTATGCATTATTTTGTTATACAATTGTTCGAAATAAGGTTGACATTAGATGTTTTTTATAATAAAATGTTATTATCAAGAAAGGAAAAAAAGTTATGAAACAAATGAAAGATGAAAAGGATAAAGATAAAGCTCTAGAACAAGTTTTAGCAGACATTGAAAAACAATTTGGAGCAGGGGCAATTATGAGATTAGGTAGTGATGAACATACTAAAATAGATGTTACTTCAAGTGGTTCTTTAGCACTTGATATAGCATTAGGTGTTGGTGGTTTTCCAAAGGGAAGAATAATTGAAATATTTGGACCTGAGTCAAGTGGTAAAACTACGATTGCTTTGCAAGCAATTGCCGAAGTTCAAAAAAAAGGTGGTAGAGCGGCTTTTATTGATGCAGAGCATGCCTTAGATCCCGTTTATGCCAAAGCTTTAGGAGTAGATATTAATGAGTTATTATTATCACAACCAGATACTGGAGAACAAGCCTTAGAAATATGTGAAGCTTTAGTGAAGCGGTAAATATTATTGTTATTGATTCTGTTGCTGCTTTAGTTCCTCAAGCAGAAATTGATGGGGAAATGGGCGACTCACATGTCGGTTTACAAGCAAGATTAATGAGTCAAGCTTTAAGAAAATTATCTGGTACTATTAATAAAACAAAAACAACGGCAATTTTTATTAATCAATTAAGAGAAAAAGTTGGGGTTATGTTTGGTAATCCTGAGACAACTCCAGGTGGTAGAGCCTTAAAGTTTTATGCGACAATTCGTCTAGATATTAGAAGAGCAGAACAAATTAAAGTTGGGGAACAAATTATTGGAAATAAAACTAATATTAAAGTTGTTAAAAATAAAGTTGCACCTCCATTTAAAACTGCTTCTGTTGATATAATGTATGGGGAAGGAATTTCTAGAGAAGGTGAATTAGTAGATATTGCTGCTTCTTTAGATATTATTGATAAAAGTGGTGCTTGGTATGCTTATAAAGGTGAAAAAATTGGGCAAGGTAAAGAAAATGCTAAGATTTATTTAAAAGAAAATCCTGATGTTTGTGCAGAAATTGAAGAAAAAGTACGGGAACATTATGGCTTTGGTAGTGATAAACCAAGTGAAAAAGAAAATAAAGAAGAATAAGATAAATAATTGTTAAATAACATAAAATATGGTAAAATACCTATTTGAGATGGAGGAATACAAATGAGAAATATATTAATTGGTGGAGCTTGGCCTTATGCAAATTATTATTTACATATAGGACATCTAGCAGCCCTTTTACCAGGTGATGTTTTAGCTAAATATTATCGCGGATGTGGTGATGAAGTTATTTATGTATCTGGTTCTGATTGTCATGGAACCCCAATTACAGAAAGAGCTAAAAAAGAAGGGACGACACCAGAAGCTATTGCTAAGTTTTATCATGAAGAATTTGTTAAAACTTTTACTAATTTAGGTTTTGAATATGATATGTATTCTTGTACAATGGATCCTCATCATAAAGAGTTTGTTAAAGAAAACTTTTTAAAACTTGTTAAAAATGGGTATGTTTATCCAGGGACAGAACCTCAAGATTTTTGCCCTAAGTGTAATAAATATTTATCTGATCGGGAAATCGTAGGAAAATGCCCTCATTGTGGGGGTGTAAGTACTGG
This sequence comes from uncultured Bacilli bacterium, assembly GCA_947632275.1. Classification (GTDB taxonomy): domain Bacteria; phylum Bacillota_I; class Bacilli_A; order RF39; family UBA660; genus Onthocola_B. Next base: position 3,482 of record CANROR010000083.1, read on the forward strand.
GGACCAATGTGATGAATGTTTAACTTCTTTAGATAGTAAAGATTTACTTGATAAACATTGTAAAGAATGTGGAAGTTCTACAATTTTAAAAGAAAATAAACATTTATATTTTAAATTACCAGCTTTTTATGATACTTTAAAAGCTTTAATTGAAGATAGAAAAAATATTTGGCGAAAAAATGCTTTAGGGGAGTCCCAAAAATATTTAGATATGGGCTTAGTAAATAGAGCAGCGACAAGACAAATTAACTGGGGTGTGGAAGTACCTGTAGAAGGTTATGAAGATAAAAGAATTTATGTTTGGTTTGAAGCTGTTTTAGGCTATCTTTCTGTTGCTAAATATGTTGCCGAACAAAGAGGAATTGATTTTGATAAATTTTTAAGTAATGATAATCCTAATTTAAGAACTTATTATGTACATGGTAAAGATAATATACCTTTTCATACCATTATTTTTCCAGCTTTATTATCCGGATTAGAAATGAATTATCGTTTACCAGATTATATTATATCTAGTGCTTATGTTAATTTAAATGATGAGAAAATGAGTAAGAGTAAAGGTAATTTAATCACGGCGAATGAATTATTAGAAAAATTTGAACGTGATACTATTCGTTTCTACTTCATATTTTATGGACCTGAAGCTAAAGATACAAGTTGTTCTATTGAAGAAATTATTCAAACTCATAATAAATTCTTGGTTGGTGTTTTAGGTAACTTTGTTAATCGTAATTTAGCTTTTATAAATAAAAAATTTGATGGTGTTATAAGTGAAGGTAAAATAGATAACAAAATCAAAGAATATACAAAAGAAGTTTATGAAAAAGCGGGTAATTATATTGAAAAAGGCGAATTTAAAAATGCTTTAAATACGATCATGGATTATATTAGTATGGGTAATAAATATTATGATGAAGCTGAACCATGGATTAAAGTAAAAGAAGATATGGAAGCATTTAATGATATTACTTATACCTGTATTTATATGATTGCTAATATAGCTAATTTAATTTATCCATTTATGAGTGATACTTCAAAGAAGATTAAAGAAATGCTTAATTTAGAAGAATATAAGTGGGAAGAATGCGAAATAAAGGGTAATTTACAAGTTAATAATTTAGCTTTATTGTTTGAAAGAATTGATGAATAAAAAAGAAAGTAATGTATTTAACCTTTACAAAATGCATAAAATTTATTATAATGTAATAGTCAC
>CANROR010000084.1 GCA_947632275.1 uncultured Bacilli bacterium
TTTAGAAAAGATTGTTCTAACATCATATTAGATGTATAATAAAAATATAAAATAGACCCATAATAGGAAGAAGGAGTAGAAATGAATATGGAAAATGAAAAAAAGAACAAAAGAAAAGCTTTAATCTTAACCATAATTGCCGTCTTAACATTACTAGCTTTAGTAGGAGGAGCAACGTATGCTTATTTTCAAGCCCAAGCCGGAGAAGGAGGCCAAGCGAATGTTAATGTTACCACGGGAACAACAGATAGTCTAACCTTTAGTGTATTAGATAAAGATGTAACCAGAGAAGGAAATGATGATTCTAAAGAAAATATAATAGATGATAATAATGCTAATGAAATAGTAATCAGTGCTAAAGAAAGTAATTTTGGAAAAACAGGAACTAGTTTAGGAGATGGGGTCACGGGAAGTGCTATTCTAATCGCCGGTAGTGATGACTATAAAGCCGAAGATAAATATAATGTATATTTAAATATAACAAAGAATGAATTACAATATAGTAGTTATAAAAAAGATACACCAGATGAACCAGATACTGGAAAGAATGTATTAACCTATACAACGACTGAAGCAAAAAGTAAAGCAACCGAAGAAGCTTTAACAGGCTATAGTCCTATACCTGAATTATATTTAACAATTAAAAAAGGGGAAACAGAAATAAAAGAGGGAGTAACAATAAATGGTGTAGCATTAAATTACACCCCAGGCTTATTTGGTGACCCCGATGTTGAAGATAAAACTGACAAAACTTTAGGTGGTTTTGATATAACGGAAGCCAAAGGCTTAATCAAAATAAGAACAAATGAACCAATAACAGTAAATGGTAATGCAGATAATCATACCACAACTGATGAATGGGAAATAATGATAACATTTAAGAATTTAGAATATGACCAAAATATAAATACCGGCAAAAGTTTAACAGGAGAAGTCTTAATTCAAAAAGAAGAATATGTATCTCAAGATATAAAAACATTAAATAAATTATTAGCAGATTCCAATAAAGAAGAAACAACATTATATTATCATGATAATAACTTAACAGGAGGAGCTCAAGACGGTTCCTATCGTTATGCAGGCTCTTTTGAAAAAGTTAAAAACTTTGTGTGCCTAGATGGAGGCGAAACTAGCGAAGGCACGTGTGCTAATAATGATTCAGACTTATACAGAATAATAGGTTTGTTCAAAAATAATAATGGTCAATATGAAATGAAATTAATCAAATATGACTATGCTACAAGCGAACAATTAGGAGATAAAGGAGCATACAAAAGTTTATATAATGTAACTTATCCATATTCAAGTGATGATAGTAACTATAAAGGACCAGAAGAAATATATAATACAATTGGAGGCTACTACTGGACAAGCGATAGTAACGAGGTAAATGAATGGGCAGGAAGTGAGCTAAGTAAAATAAATCTAAATGAATATTATTTAAATACATATCTAAAAGGGGAAAAACATATAGATATAGACAACTTAATAGAAACACATACTTGGAGTTTGAATGGACATGATAGTTATGAAGTAACCCCAAAAGTAATGTATGATAACGAAATGGATAGGGCAGTAGCTAGTAGTCCAAGCGTACCAACCCTAACAAAAGAAAAAGAAAATAAAATAGGTTTAATATATATATCAGATTATGGATACGCCACAAGTCCAAGTAGCACAAGCGACTATACAACAATAGTACATGAGTATGATAAAAATAATATTCCAGATAATAACTGGATGTATATGGGATTATTCGAATGGACATTTTCCCGGAATTCGGCGACTAATAACCATGCATTTTATGTGTACAACACAGGTCTCGTGGACGGCGGCCGCGTTTACTACAACGCGTTCGGGGTCAGACCATCCTTCTATATTACTTCCTCTGTTAAAATTAAAAGTGGGGATGGCAGTAAAGGAAGTCCATATCGGTTGCAACTTAATTAAAGAATAACGCCTTTGTTATTCTTTTTTTATTTACTTTAACTTATAAAATGATATATAATTTTAATATAGGTGGGGAAATGGAAGTACAAGAATTTAATTTAGGAAAAATTAGAAAGTTTTATGAAAAAGAAAATAATATTAAAGGTTTAAATTGTTTGGTAGCTAGGGTTATTGATAATTTAATTAATAAAGGAATAGATGCTAATTTTGATTTTGCTTTTTTTAAAAATTTAGAGATAAATCCTTATTTATTAAAAGAATATGAAGATAATCCGAGTAAAAATTTTGAAGAACTTTTATATAATTTGGTTATCTATGGCGCTAAAGACCAAGAACAAATTCGGAATATGGCTTTACGCAAATGCAAATGGCCATATTTAATAAAATTAGTTAACAATGGTTTTATTGCCCTTGAAGATTATGAAAAGCAATTAATTGCGAGTCTGCCTTATTGTAGTTATGATGCAATATTTAAAGTTAATGGTTTAAATGTTGCTAAAATCAAAAGAATTATCGCCGATGCTTTATATGAAGAAAACATTTCTTTTGGTTATTATATGTTGATGGCTTTATTTATTGTGAATACGGAATATGATAAAAATAATTTAGAGTTTGCGAAAAGAATCGTGGCTTATCCCGGAAATGATTTAAATTATTTATTATTAGAAATATTAAGATTATATTTAAAAGAAAAGTATAACGAGAATATGGAAAATTTAGATCGAATTATGTTAGAAAATTATGAACAAATGGTTTCTTTCCGGCCTGACATTTTATTAATTTATCTTACGTTTCGGAATCGTTTGTTACATAAAGATAGTACCATGAAATCCATTTATGATAATGACCTATGGGAAGAAAAAAGAAAAGATATTTTAAAAAAGATAGGCGCGGGAACCGAAAAAAAGGTGGCTTTTTATATTAACGAGGAAGTAATTAGTAAATTAGATTTTCCTTATATTATTGATTGTTGGTTAGCAAATGGAAATAGTTTAGCCATTAGTACTTATTTAAATTTCTTTTTAGATAGAGATTTTGCGTATAATGATGTCGGCGAAAAATTAGATCAAGAATATATTACGAAAAGTAATGAAAAAGGGTATAAAAGAAAGAAGGTAAAATAATGTTAATTTTAGGTTCACATGTTAATTTTGGTTCGGATCAAATACTTGGTTCAACGAAACAAGCTTTAAGCTATGGCGCTAATACTTTTATGTTTTATACGGGAGCACCCCAAAATACAATTAGAAAAGCTTTAGAAGCCAAGTATACGCAAGAAGCGATAAAATTAATGACCGAAAATGGGATTGATATAAATAAAGTAATTTGTCATGCGCCTTATATTATCAATTTGGCTAATAAAGATAATTTAGAAGCTTGGAATTTTTCTTGTGAATTTTTAAAAAAAGAAGTTAAAAGGGTCGAAGAATTAGGCGTTAAATATATTGTGGTCCATCCCGGGAATTTCTTAAAGCAAGAAGTGAATGTAGCTTTAGCAAATATTGCCGAAGCGTTAAATAAAATTTTAGCTTTTGATACGAAAGCCATGATTTTACTTGAAACGATGGCCGGCAAAGGGACGGAATGTGGGCGCAATATGGAAGAAATAAAATATATTTTAGATCGCGTTAATTTAAGTGATAAAGTAGGGGTTTGTCTTGATACATGTCATTTAAATGATTCGGGTATTGATATCAGTAAATTTGACGAATATTTAGATGCTTTTAACGAGCTTATTGGTTTAGAAAAGATTAAATGTATTCACGTCAATGATAGTAAAAATGAGTGCGGGAGCCATAAAGATCGCCATGCCAACATTGGTTTTGGAACCATTGGTTTTGAAAATCTAATTAAGGTTATTTATAATCCAAAATTAGAAAATATCCCAAAGATACTTGAAACGCCTTGGGTTGAAGATGTTGCTCCCTATAAGGTTGAAATAGCGATGATTAAAAATAAAACTTTTAATCCGAACATGATGGAAGAATTACCAAAGGAAAAGAACTTATCTGGGCAATAAGTTCTTTTATTATGTAGCAATCGGAAGATAGCTACGGATAAAACCACGTGCTATGCACGTGCGAACCAAAGAGCGATAGCGAAGTAAAACAAAATTAGCTCTCCTTTTGATATAATAGGAAATGGTCTGTCAACCAAGCCTAGAAATCGAAAGGAGAGCTAATTTTGAAAAGAATAAAAAACAATGATGAGATGAGTAGTTTATCACATACAAAGTGGAATTGCCAATATCATATAGTATTTACGCCAAAATATAGAAGAAAGGCAATATATAATAAATTGCGAGCAGATATCGGAAGATATTTAAGAAGGCTATGCGAATATCAAGGAGTAGAAATAATCGAAGCCAATGCGTGTCCAGATCATATACATATGCTCGTAAAAATACCACCTAAATTAAGTGTATCAAAATTTATGGGATATTTAAAGGGGAAAAGTAGTTTAA
>CANROR010000085.1 GCA_947632275.1 uncultured Bacilli bacterium
AGTTTCCTATCTATCTGGTGTCCTCGGCAGGATTCGAACCTGTGACCTATTGCGTCGGAGGCAATCACTCTATCCAACTGAGCTACGAGGACATACCATTATTTTACTAAAAATAATGGCAATTGTCTATGAAATTATTTCATTATTCACAATATAAGTTAAGTTAGAGTATTTCATACTTTCTTTATTTCTAATGCCATAACTAAATATTTCAATTCCTAATTTTTGAAAACTTAAAATCATATTGGGCGTTATTAAATCATTTAAAAGACAAATAAAATCGTAATGATAATCAGTTTCCGAATTAAAAACATAATTTAGAATTCCTAATTTATAATGGGTATTTTTTTGATAAATTTTTTCAATAATTTTATTATTAAAACTCATAAGATAAATATTGCGGTTATGTTTATTTAAAAGTTTTAATAAACTATTAACATTTAAATTAAAATCTTTAATTTCTAAAAGCAAGATTTTATCCGTTTCAATAGCTAGTAGTTCACTTAATTTGGGAATGCCCTCTTTTTTCATTTCTTTATATAAAGTATTATTGATTAGTTTACCTTTAAATAAGGGATCATGGTATAAAACAAATACTTGATCTTTCGTTACTCTAATATCGGTTTCAATACCTAAAGAATTAGCATCATTTAAACCTTTAAGCAAAGCCGGCATTTTGTTTTCTTCTTTTCTTTTAGTATGAAAACCCCGATGCCAAATATATTTCATAAAAAAATCACCTTAGTAATTTATACTAAAGTGGTTAATTTTTATGTTTTTTCCGAACAAAAATAATCCGAAAAGCTATTAAAATAAGGAAAAAGCAAATGGAAGCAATTAAAGGAACAGTATAACCAGGGAGTTCTTTTTTAACCTCAATTGGTTTTGGCTCTAAAGTAAGAGCACTGGTTGTTTTTTCCTCTTCTTTGGTTACTAATAAAGTGTATGTAGTAATATTTCCCTCTTTATCTCCTACTTCAATTAAAACTGTATTTTCGCCAAAGGTAAGATTTTCATTACCTTTGATTTCAACATTTCCATCTTCATCGATGGTATAAGTTATTTTTAATTCATCGACATCTGATTTTATTAATACCGTATATGTATCATTATTTTCATCGAAAGTTGGAGATAATTCTCCATTTAAAACGGCCAAATTATGAAGCATTCATCATCACCTTATATTATCTTTAATAAAATTTCATTCATTACATATATTTTACCCGGATTAATATAAATATTACCTTTTTTCTTAATTAAATCTTTATTTTTATATAATTTTTTTAAATCATAAACACTTTCAATATCAACGCCATATTTTTCTTTAAACTTGGCCATATTAATTCCTTCTTTTAAGCGAAGATTAAGCATTACTTCGTAATTCATTTTTTCTTGGCCTTTTACAATTTCTTCTTCGGCCACATAGGTCCCTAAAAGATATTTTTTTAAACTTTTGGTATTAGTATACCGAATGCCATCTATATAACCAGAGGCCCCGAGACCAAAACCATAATATTCTTCATTATGCCAATAAGTTAAATTATGCTTTGATTCTTTATTCTTTAAAGCAAAATTACTTATTTCATAATGATTATAGCCCATTTCTTCTAACGTCTTGCCAATTTCTAAAAACATATTATAATCGAGTTCTTCATCAATTTCCTCGGTATTTAAAACCCGAAGTTTCGTATTATTTTCAATCATTAAACTATAAGTACTAATATGTTCTGGTTTTAATTTTAATAAGTATTTTAAATCGGTTTTAACATCTTTTAAAGTTTCATTAGGTAAAGCGTAAATTAAATCCAAATTGATATTATTAAAACCTAAACGGCGACATAAAGCAATTTTCTCTTGAACTTCCCTAAATTTTAATAAAGGGCGTTCCATGAAATTTAAGTTTTCGGCTTTAAAAGATTCGATACCGATGCTTAAACGATTGATCCCATTGGCCTTAAAAATTAATAATTTTTCTTCGGTAATATCTTCAATATTACATTCAATGGTAGCCTCACAAAGAGAACTTTTTTTTATTAAACTCAAAATTTTAAAAAGCCGATTTAACTCCGTGGTATCTAAACAAGAAGGAGTTCCACCGCCAATATATAAAGTAGTTACTTCTTCTTCCAAATAACGATCCATAATTTCTTTTTTTAAGGCATCTAAATAGACTGCCACCCATTTGGGGTTATATAAAAATTTACAAAAGTCACAATAAGAACAAATATTATGACAAAAAGGAATATGGATATAACACGCTTTACACATTTCTTTGACCGCTTCTTATTTTATAATCGGCAAGAGTATCAAAATCGTTTATTAATTCAGGATATTTATCGGCCAATGCTCTTACTCTGTTAGCGTAAATACTTTCGGCAATTCCAACAGCAGAACAAACTTCACCATTGGATAATAAATACTTAATTTGATATTTAACAATAGCATAAATTTCTTCATCGGTTATTTTTTGTTGGGGCTTGTGATTTTTCCGAAAGCGGGCAACTTCTAAATCTTTTAAGGTTAATAAACAAGCTCGCATTTCTTCTTTATTTTTCTTCGCAACGGCCAAATAAAATCTTTGCATGTAAGCGTAAAATTCGGCAAAAGCTAGGTCTTGGCGCCGAATAGTTGTTTCAAAAATATTCATTAAAGCCCATACATAATCAGGATTAGCCTCTAATAATTGCGTTTTAAACTTTTGGGGATCTTCACCTAAAATTAAAGCTAAACGATGGTAATCTAAACCAAAGGTTAAAATTACATCTTTTAAAAAGTTATCTCTTTTAGTCGGATCCGCATAGACTTTCGTTAAAAAATCTCTTATTTGTTCATCCGTTATAATTATTTTTTCTTTCATTTTTATTCCTCACTTAATATGGCTAAAAAAGCTTCTTGGGGAACTTCCACACTCCCTACCATTTTCATGCGCTTCTTGCCTTCTTTTTGTTTTTCTAATAATTTTCTTTTCCGCGTGATATCGCCGCCATAGCATTTTGCCAAGACATTTTTCCGCATGGCACTAATGTTTTCCCGCGCAATAACTTTGGAACCAATACTCGCCTGAATCGGAATTTGAAACATTTGCCGCGGAATTAATTCTTTTAATTTGTTAACAACCGCTCGTCCTTTATTGTAGGCAAAATCTTTATGAACAATTACACTTAAAGCATCTACCGCTTCCCCATTTAGTAAAATATCCATTTTAACTAAATCACTCGATTTATAATCACTTAACTCGTAATCAAACGAAGCATAACCTTTCGTATAACTTTTTAATTTATCATAAAAATCATAGACAATTTCGGATAAAGGCAGTTCATAATGAACATTGATCCGAGCTTCGTCAATATATTCCACATTTTTATAAATGCCTCTTTTATTTTGACATAATTCCATAATTGGTCCAATGTATTCGCTCGGCGCAATAATATTGGTGTAAATATAAGGCTCTTTAATATCGGCAATTTTAACTTTGTCCGGCATCTTATGGGGCGAATCAACTTCCATTTGGGAACCGTCCGTTAAAAGTAGTTTATATACAACACTCGGACTAGTGGCAATAATGCTTAAATTAAATTCTCTTTCAATCCGCGTGATAATAACATCCATATGTAAAAGGCCTAAAAAACCAACGCGAAAGCCAAAACCTAAAGCCGCGGATGTTTCAGGCTCCATCGTCAAAGCCGCATCGTTTAACTTTAATTTCGATAAAGCTTCTTTTAATTCTTCAAATTTATTGGGTTCGGTAGGAAAAAGTCCTGAGAAAACCATTGGTTTCATGGGTTTATAACCGGCCAAAGGTTCTTTAGCTTCCCGAGCTAAAGTTGTAACGGTATCCCCAACCGAAACTTTAGCAATATCTTTAATCGCCGCGGCAATATAGCCAACATCGCCACTAGCAAGTTTTTCTTTTTTTAAATCTTTCGGAGTATGCACGCCCAGTTCCACAACTTCAAAAACTTCGCCACTGGCCATACATTTTATTTTATCGCCGACTTCTAGATGGCCATCGACAACTTTTACGAGTAAAATAACGCCGCGATAAGAATCAAAATAGCTATCAAAAATTAAAGCTTTAGTAGCCGCCTCATTATTAATAACCGGTTCGGGAATTCTTTCAACGACCGTTTTTAAAATGTCGGCAACCCCAACACCCGTTTTGGCACTACATAAGATTATTTCCTCTTCTTTAAAGCCTAAAGTCGAAATTAGTTCT
>CANROR010000086.1 GCA_947632275.1 uncultured Bacilli bacterium
TGGGTCTATTTTATATTTTTATTATACATCTAATATGATGTTAGAACAATCTTTTCTAAAATGTCTTTACACCCTTTATTTTCTTTAATTATATATATATATATATATATTCAAGCCTCAAAAGAAAAAAAGTTTACCATTTGACATATTTTGACAAGAAAAAAAATAACTCCGAAGAGTTACTTTTGAAATTTTTTATTTTTCAGGATTTTTGACTAACCAAACCGTTGGAATACCACGCGAACGATGGCGAAAAGCTGAATCAATTGGGTCATTTATCCAACAATATTCTAGATTGTTATCTTCACACATCGTGGTGTATTGACTGGCTTCTTCTTTTGGTAAAACCATAACGGAAGATGTACCCCCATCAAGATTCGCGGCATTAATAGCGCCATATCGTTGCATAATTTCCGTTAAGTCAAGCATTGATGCCCCTTTAGAACGGGTACTATTACTATCGACAACTAAGAATAAAACTATTCCATCTGCTCTTTGACCAATGGCTGTCCGAGCCGCATAACCCCAACCACCATTACCTTTAATGAAGGCCGGCTTGCCATTCACGATTAAAAATGGGGTCATAGTAACGGCATTATAATAGCCTTCTGATATAGCCGCGGAACCACCCCGGTTTTTATTAAGCATTAAAACACCATCTTTATTAAAACCAATGACATTACCGCCACCACCACTACTCGTAATAAGTTTACCATTTTTAATAGTTACACCGACCGGCATTGCCCCTTTACTATTGTGGCCTGGATCGACAAAACCGCCACCATTAATTGCTAAAACGGCATCATTTTCTTTGGCCATATCATAAGCATATTGGCCACTTCTTCCTAACCATTTAGTTACACCCACTGAAATATTTTTAGGGTCATAGATGGCCGCAAGATAAGCTTTACAACCATTTACTTCAAATGTAATTAATTTATAAATATCATCTTTTTTCCGCACTAAAATTTCTTTTTCATATTCATTGGCATTAGTTAAATCAACATCGACGAAATCAACTAAGGAAGCATCAGTATCTTCCGTGAATTCTTCAATATAATTTTCACTTAAAACATCGGCAATCATCGTTTCATTATAAAACCATTTACATAAATATTGATGATTCATCGTCATCATCGCCGTTGTAATTAACCAATTTTTAAAATTATGATAAGGTCCATATAAAAGAAACAAAAAGCCGGAGCAACCAATAGCATAAATGGTAACAAAAGTCGTAATTAGAACGGTTAGCCATTTTTTAAATCTTAAATAATATTTATTTTTATCTAGTAAATACATGGCGATAATAATCATAATTAAGGTAACAAAAACTAAACCAAATAAAATATAACGCCAAGTTTTGGTAATTAAAGTAGTACTAAAAAAACTAATGGTTATTAAAACCCCAAAACTACAAAATAAGACTATTCCTAGCCATAAAAGAACCAAACCTAATTTTTTAGGATTAACCTTCTTCATTTTTTTCACCTTCTAAATAATTTATTACTTCCTTAATTGTCAAATCAAAATTTTGAAAATTAACATTAAACCATTTTACCACATTTTGGTGATTAAACCAAGTATATTGTCTTTTCGCATAATGCCGCGAGTTTTTTTTGATATCCTCGGTGGCTTCTTCTAAGGAAATTTCGCCCTTTAAATAAGCGATTATTTCTTTATAACCAATTGCTCTTTTTAAAACTTTACTATCGGGGTATTTGCGATATAAATTTTTAACTTCCGCGACTAAACCGTTTTTTAGCATGGCATCAACTCTTTGGTTAATCCGATCGTATATTACATCTCTTGGCGCCGTTAAACCCACGATTTTCACATCGTAAAGTAATTTGTTTTTTTCATTAGTAGCTTTCTCAAAATTATAATCACAAATCCCGGCCGTTAAATAAAGACCTGTACCCCCGACAATAATAATATTTTTATCTTTATTATTATCTAAAATATTTCGTAAATCTTTTTGGTAATCCCTTACAGTATATTCTTCACTGGGCTTTTTTATATCTATTAAATAATGAGTTATATTTTCTTTTTCTTCTTCGGTAACTTTCGCCGAACCAATATCTAATTCTTGATATATTTGGACGGCATCACAACCGACAATAATTGCTTTGTATTTTTTCGCTAGTTCAATACTTAAACGTGTTTTACCAACCCCAGTTGGTCCTACTACCGCAACAATCACTTCAACCACCTTTTAACACTATACCATAAATTGACAAGAAAGAAAATCATTGTTATATTATTTTTGGTGATTTGATGCAAAAAATTGGTATTATTGCCGAATATAATCCTTTTCATAATGGCCATATTTATCACATCCAAAAGATTAAAGAAAAATATCCGGATAGTTTAATTATTCTCGTTTTAAATGGTTATTTTTTACAAAGGGGCGAAATAAGTATTTTAACCAAAGAAGCCAAGACGAAAATTGCTTTAGCCAATAATGTTGATTTAGTCGTGGAACTCCCCTTTTTCTTTGGCACCCAAAGTGCCGATGTTTTTGCGAGTACGGCTCTTCACATCTTAAATGAGCTAAAATGTGAGCTTTTAATCTGTGGTAGTGAAGCTAATGATTTAGATAAAATTTTTAAAATTGCCAAGATGCAAATTAAAAATCCGGAATATGACGAAACAGTTAAAGCATATCTTACTCAAGGTTTAAACTATCCAACCGCTTTAGCCAAAGCCATAAATACCGATTTTAACTTTTTACCTAATGATTTACTAGCTATTTCTTATCAAAAAGCCATTTTAAAAAATAATTATCCGATCACCTTAGAACTTATTAAAAGAACGAATGACTATCACGATTTAGCAAGTAGTGAGGAAATTATTAGTGCTTCAAATATTCGTCATAAACTAAAAGAAAAGATTGATATAACCCCTTTTTTACCAAAATTAAGTTATAAAAACATTATTAATATTAATTATGCCAAATATTTTAGTCTTTTAAAATATAAAATTATCACGGATTCTAATTTAAATAAATATTTAGATGTTGATGAAGGAATTGAATATCGATTAAAAAAATATATTCAAGAAGTTAATTCTCTAGAAGAATTAATTAAAAAGGTCAAAACCAAAAGATATACTTATAATAAAATAAATCGCTTATTTATCCATATTTTACTTAATGTAACCAAAGAAGATAATCTTAAGATAAAGCAAGATTATCTAAAAATCTTAGGCTTTAATCAAAAAGGCAAAAATTATTTAAAAGAAATTAAAAAAGAATTAAATTTGCCTTTAACACGAAATGTTAATTCTTTAATTTTTCAAACAGAATTACAAGCTAGTTTAATTTATGATTTAATTAATGATACTAATACTTATAAATTTGAATTAAAAAATAAACCAATTATCCAAAATTGATTTATTTTTTTACTTTATTTTAAATAAGCACTATAAACCCAACGATCTTTATTAATCATCGTCCAGTTACCACTGGTTTTCATAATAGCACAAAGAGTATTTAAAGGAAGTGGCGCTTTTGCCATCAATTTTTGCCCATTTGGCGTCTTGCGGACATTTAAATCTTCGGCCGTCGTCTTTTTCGTTTGATAAATGGTACTAGGTTTATTTTTGGTTAAGAAATTATGGGATACCCATTCTTTATCACTAATCCGGCTCCAAGTTCCTTGGGTTTCCAAAACGGTTACTTCGGTTCCCGCGGGTAAAGAATTGACCGCTTTATAATTAGTTCCAGGACCATACCTAACATTTAGACTAGTCGTAACATACATTTTAGCGTTAGTTTCGCGGTTATCTTCTAAAGAAATAAAAGTTAAACCTTTGGAACTTTTAATCGTGGTAAATGATGGATCAATAAAAAAGGCCGCTTGCGGTTTTACACCGCCATCTTTCGTTTTTAAAACCCAACTACCGGCCGAATTTTTAACCCAACCAGAGCCGGAAAGTTTACCGCGACCAACGGCGATATGAAGGTGATAGCCAGTGGCTTTACCATCATCACCTTCGATAATAATTTTTTCGCCTCGCTTAAATTTTTGCCCTACTTTCAAATCTTTCAAATCTTTATCATTGGGATGAACTACCATGATAGATACATAGTCAGTAAAAGTTGGCGTTACCACGGG
>CANROR010000087.1 GCA_947632275.1 uncultured Bacilli bacterium
TGTTTTAGCAAGATTTTTCTTTAAAAGACAAATAGATAAAAATCCGCCAATAAATGAAAAAATGATTGAAGCGATGATGAGTAGTATGGGTCGAAAGCCTAGTCAAAAACAAGTAAAACAAGTAATGGCCCAAATGAATCGGTATAGATAATAGGAAAAAACCTATTATTTTTTATTGCTTTATTTTAATTTTATGCTATGATAAAGGCATTTAAAGAAGGGATTTCATGGAATTAAGAAGTATTTATCAAAGTAAGTTAACCGAACCATTAACGGAAGCAGAGTTTAAATATTACTTTGCTAAGTTTTGGCAAGGTGATATGGAAGCTCGAGAAGTATTAATTATGCGGAATATGCGTTTGGTGGCAAAAGCCATGACTTCCTTCTTTGGGGTTCCTTTTGCTAAAGAAGATTTACATCATTTAGGAATCCTAGCTTTAATTAAAAGTGTCGATACTTTTGATTATACCCAAAATATTAAATTTTCTTCGTATGCAATGCGCTGTATTTATAATGAAATTTATGTTTATATGCGCAATAATCAAAAAGCTTTAAACGATATTGATTTAAGTAGTGTTGAATTTTGTATAAATAGTACTAATGAAAGTGTTGAAGAACAAATTGAAGACAAAGATTTAAAAACAATAATTCGGGGAATTGTGGAATCTTTACCTAACACCGAACGAACAATTATTGAACTTTATTTTGGTTTTTATCATGACAAATGCTTTGAACAAAAACAAATTGCGAAGGTGGTCGGTTTAAGTCAACCGGAAGTATCGCGAAGAATTAAAAGAATTTTGAAAAAAATTGCGTTAATTTTAGTAGATATGAATATTATTGAGGGTAATATTCCTTTGTTAAAACCAAAAGCCAAAGTGGTAAGAACTGGTCGCATCAAAAATATTTATGACCTTTTTGGGGAATATGATTCCGAAAAAATAAATAATATGTTGCAACAATTAAGTCCAGAAGAAAAAAATTTATTTGCGAAAAGACATAATGAAGGTAGTACTTTTACAACGGAAGATCGTTTAAAATACTATAATAACTTGGTTCCACGGATGAAAAGAATTTTAAATAATCCCAATTATAAACCACGGCAAAAAGTTGTTAAATAAAAAAATATTTACAAATTACCAAGAATTTGGTAATATTTTATTGTAGAATAAAGAGGTGTGATATAGTTTGAAAGATTTTATTTTAAATTTATATAGTAATGATAATTTTACATTATATTTAACAATTGCGTTAGTAGTTTTGGTAATTTTGTTTTTGGTAGTTTTATTTTTTGGCAAGAAAGATAAAAAATTACAAGAAACGCAAAAATTACAAAAAGTGACAGATACTTTTAAAGAAGAAAAAACGGAAGAAAAAGTAGAAGTAGCTAAAAATGAAATAAAGGAAGAATCAGTTATTTCCGAAGAACAACCCAAACTAGAAACTAAAATGGAAAAGACGCAAGTATTACCGGTGTTAGAAACGGAAAAAGAAACTCGAGAATTAATTTCCGAACCAAAAGAAGAAGTAAAAGAAAAAGTTATTGAACCAGAAATGCCTCAAAAAAAGAAGGAAGAAGATTTTGATTTTACGAATATTAAAGAACCTAA
The DNA here is from genome assembly GCA_947632275.1 of uncultured Bacilli bacterium. Taxonomy (GTDB): domain Bacteria; phylum Bacillota_I; class Bacilli_A; order RF39; family UBA660; genus Onthocola_B. The sequence goes on from CANROR010000087.1 coordinate 1,611, forward strand.
TTATGATGAAATAAATAGTTCTTTAGAAAAAGAACTTACAGAATTAGAAAATTTAAAAAAGGAAATAAATAATTTAGAAATTCCAGAAATAGAAAAGAAACCAGAAGTAAAAGAGGAAGTAAAAAAAGAAAAAGCTCCGCAACAAATATTTAGTTCTGTTTTTGTTAATAAACCCGCGGTTGATGATTTTGAACTTCCAACTTTAAAAGAAGATGCCAAAGAAGAATCAAAAGAAGAATCTAAAACTGTTGATGAAAACAATGAAATTAAAACATTTAGTTTTGATGATATAAGTGGAGAAACATACAATTTAGATAATAAATAAAACTCAAAAGTAACTCTTCGGAGTTATTTTTTTCTTGTCAAAATATTTGTCAAAAATAAATTTGGGGCTTGAATATATATATATATATATATAATTATGGGTGAAAGTAGGATTTGGCTTATGAAAAGAAATTTAATTTTATATATTTTAGGTATCTTAATATTTATCTTAAGTGTAATTGGTCTAACTTATGCTTTTATGAAACCAAAAGTAGAAGAAAAGCCTAAAAGTACCAATATAAGTATTAGTTCCTGTGCTAAAGTGCAATTAAAAGATAATGGTAAAGTTATAAATTTAGAAAATACTTATCCGATGGATGATGATAGGGGATTAGAAACCAATCCTTATGAATTTACCATATCTAGTACTTGTGAAGATTATATAGGATTTAATTTATATTTAACTAGTTTAAGTGATAATCAAATTGCAGATAATAATATTCATTTTGCCATAACTAGTAAAAATAAAGATATCTTAAGTGAAGGCATACTTGCAAGTCAAGAAAGAGGAGAAACGGATTTTAATACTAAAGAACTAAAAGAATTAAACACTGGGATAAAAGGAACAGCTAAAAATATTTATAAAGTATATAGTAATAATATTCCATTCCAAGGAGAAAGTACGTATCAATTGTATTTATGGATTGATAAAGATGCGGGTAATGATACGATGGGGCAAAATTTTAAAGTCGGTTTAAGTGTTAAATCATATAACAGAGAAGAAACTTTAGCCGAACATTTAATTAATAATAAAGATAATAGTTTAATTTATCATGATGGAGTATGTGATTATGAAGGCGAAGAAAATTGTGATTTAGAAGCAGATGATTTATCATATCGTTTTGTGGGTTTAAATCCTAATAATTATATATGTTTTGGTCACGATGATGATGTTTGTCCTGCCAATAATTTATATCGAATAATTGGTTTCTTTAAAAATGATGCTGGACTATATGAAACTAAATTAATTAAAGCCGATTATGCAAATAAGGATTTGTTAGGAAGTGGTACTACAATACCAAGTGAAACATTAGATTATAATGCTAATGGTTCATTTTATAATGACGTATATAGTAAAACAAGTGGTACAAATCAAGAAAAAGATGGTTTTACTCATAGATATCGGGGAAGTCTTACTGATGTAAACAGATATAGATGGCAAGAAAACGGAGCAACAGAAACAAAAGCGGATTGGCCAACTGCTTTACTAAACACAATCCATTTAAATCATAATTTTCTAAATACATTTAGTAAACAATGGCAAGACAAAATGGTAGGTTATAAATGGTACTATAAAGGTAATACCTTTGGTAATATTGTAGTAGCTAGTAAAACAAGTAGTAATACTATTCGCACAACTTTTGATTATGAAGTAGGAAAAAATGCGGATAAAACATTAACTGATTCAACTAAAATTGGTTTAATGTATGTTTCGGATTATCTATATGGTGCTAGTCCTAATAATTGGAATAAGAAACCTTATAATGGCACTTATAATTATGTTCCAGGAGAACTTGATAGCGAAGGCAATCCTCAAGGAACATATGAAGGAACAGATGGTACTGACTATAGAAGTGCTATTGATGAAAATTGGATGTACATGGGATTATGGGAATGGACTATAACCCAAAGAACAGATTTTTCCGGCGTTAATGCGTTCGTTGTGAATGATTCGGGTATTGTCGACACCAACTATGTTGGGATACGTGCGAATGTGGTCCGGCCTTGCTTTTATTTATCAGCTTCAACAACAAAATTAAGTGGAAATGGTACTAAAGAACAGCCATATCGTTTATCTTTAAATTAATAATAATTAAATAAAACAAATCACAAGAGGATTAGGAGCTAGTGATTTGTTTTTTTATGAAAAAAATTGTTGAAAAAGTTCGCGATTTTTTTTAATATGAACAATTAAATACAATAATTTAGACATATTTTTTGTTACATAAAAAATTGGATTTGTTAAATTGTGTCAAATTATTTGCTTTTCGTGAGATTTTCTTGCTATAATTGTTATGGTGAATAGAATATGGCAAAATATGATGAATCATCAATCAAAATCTTAGAAGGCTTAGAAGCCGTTCGGAAAAGACCAGGGATGTATATTGGTTCCACAGATAAAAGAGGTAT
>CANROR010000088.1 GCA_947632275.1 uncultured Bacilli bacterium
ATAAAATAAATTTTGTTCAAGTTTCATGACTATGTGTGCCTTGAACGAAGTGAAAGGAATGAGTGGTTAAAATGAAAAAAATATTAAAAAGATATGGAGGGCTTATATTTTTCTATGCAACAATAGTTAGCATGGTTTGGATTGTTAGTATGCGTTTTAACTACCTGAATAAAGTAGAACAAAACCAAGTAGCTTATTTAGAACAAACCAAATAATAATTTATTTAAAATTAAAAGGTGGAAAAATATTATTAAATACGTTATAATTAATATACGAGGATAACATGAAAAAGATTTTAATAATATATGCTCCCTTTGGTTCCGGCCATAAATCAATAGCAAGTTATATTGCTAATTATTTTCAAAATGTTAATCATGATTATGAAATAAAAGTTTTAGATGTAGCAAAGTATGCAAATATGTTAGGAAAAGCCGGCGTTAAAGGCTTTAATTTCGTAATTAATCATCGCAAAAATATATTATTTAGTTTTATCTATGATTCAACGAATAATAAATTTGAAACCTTAAATCAAATGAATATTTGTAAAAAAGCTTTTGATAATCCCAAAATAAGAAAAGAAATAGTCGGTTTTAATCCTGATTTAACAATTTCAACTCATTTCTTTGGAGGAAATATTGTCGCTTATTATAATAAATTAGGTTTAACTAACTCCAAAATTATGACAGTCGTAACCGATTATGTTACGCATAGTTTCTGGGCTCGTTATCATGATACCCAAGATGCTTTTATTGTGGCTAATGAAATTGTCAAAAATAAAATGATTAAAAAGGGTGTACCAGAGAAAAAATTATATGCTTTTGGTTTACCTTTTGATTTTACGAAGGCCCAAAATATGGTACCTAAAGAAAAATTAATTGTTAAATATAATTTAGATATTAGAAAACCAACTTATCTTTTCTTTAGTGGTGGCTCCAATGGTTCGATGGCTAATTTTGATTATTTAAAATCCTTAATTAATCAAAATTTGGCAATTAATATTATTTTTGTTTGCGGTCATAATGAAAAACTGGAACGAAAATGCCAAGAATATATTCGAAAAAATCAAATTACGAATGTGACAATCTTAGGCTTTGTTAAAGATGTTTATAGTCTTTTAAATATTAGTGATGTGGTGATTACTAAACCAGGTGGAGCAACAGTTACCGAATGTATCGATATGAAAGTACCGATGATTTTAATCCCGGGCAATGGGGGACCTGAAAAATATAATGCGCGATATATTAGTCGTAAAAGATATGGCGTTAAAGTTCATAGTCAATTAGGTTTAGTGCGTTTGGTGAAAAAATGCCTAAAAAATCCTCACATTGTGGCCACATGGCACGAGAATTTATTAAAAGAAAAGAAGAATGAAGCGACGAAAAAAATATATGATTTAAGTAGCAAATTATTGAAATAAAATAAAAGTATGTTATGATAAGAATAATAGGGAGTGAATTTAATGAGCAAATTAGATAATAAAATAATTAGTAGTATTAAAGTATTAGCTTTAGATATGATTGATAAAGCGGGAAGTGGGCATCCTGGCATTGTTTTAGGGGCGGCTCCCATGATGTATGCTTTATTTAAAGATCATCTTAATGTGATTGCTAGTAAACCAAAATGGTTTAATCGCGATCGGTTATGTTTGTCGGCGGGTCATGGTTCGGCTTTACTTTATGCAACCCTTTATCATGCGGGCTTTGATATTGATATTGAAGAAATTAAAAATTTTCGGCAATTAAATTCGTTAACGCCGGGGCATCCCGAAGTTAAAGTAACTCCCGGGGTTGATGTCTCAACGGGACCTTTAGGTCAAGGAGTGGCAAATGCCGTGGGAATGGCTCTTGCCGAACGCTACTTACGTTCGATTACCCAAAAAGAAATTCCGAAGACAAAATTAATTGATTATTATACTTATTGCATCTGTGGCGATGGTGATTTGATGGAAGGTATCTCTTACGAAGCTTTATCTTTTGCTAGTACTCAAAAGTTAAATAAACTTATTTTATTATATGATTGCAATAAAATATCTTTAGATGGCGAAACCAATCTAACATTCACGGAAGATATTGAAACCCGGTTTGAAGCTTTAGATTTTAATATTATTCATGTGAAAAATGGCCAAAATTATAACGATATTTCTGATGCCATAAGTGATGCTAAAAAAAGTAAAAAGCCATCCATAATTATTGTTAATACCATCATTGGTAAAGATAGTATGTGGGAAGGAACTAATACCGTTCATGGTAAAGTTTTAACCAAAGAAGATTTAAAAAATATTAAACAAAAATTAGAAATTGAAACGAATGCTTTTAATGTTTCTGATGAAATATTAAATAGTTTTCAAAATATGATTTTAACGAGAGTAGATAAAAAATATAAAGAATGGCTTGAAGAATATAATCATATTTTAGAAGGTCGGAATGCTAGCTTACATAAATTAATCAATTTAGTTGAAAAAAATGAATTTCCAATTGATTTTGATGATTCTAAGTTTAAAATTAGTGATGAATATAATGAAGAATTAAGATTAAGTAATCAAAAAATTATGAATTTTATTTCACCAAAAAGTCCTTTCTTTTTAGGAGGTTCAGCTGATCTTTCTTCTTCTTGCAAAACTTATTTAACTAAATCATCCGTTATGGCTTTTAATAATCCTTTAGGGAAAAATATTTTCTTTGGGGTTCGGGAACATGCCATGGGAGGTATTCTAAATGGAATGGCTTTAAGTAATTTAAAAGTTTTTGCTTCGACTTTTTTAAGTTTTAGTGATTACGTTAAACCGGCGATTCGCATGAGTGCATTAATGAATTTGCCAGTTACTTATATTTTTAGTCATGATTCTTTCCTAATTGGTGAAGATGGACCAACCCATCAACCGGTGGAACAATTAACAATGCTTCGAACAATTCCGAACTTTTATACCTTCCGGCCCGCGGATATCAATGAAATCATGGGCTCTTGGGAGTTTATTTTAAAAAATAATTGTCCAACGGCTTTAGTAGTTTCTAAAGAAGCTCGGCCTAAATATAAATTTACGAATGCCAAATTTGTAAAATATGGGGCTTATATGATTCGAAAAGAAAAATATCATTTAGATGGCGTTATTATTGCGACCGGTAGTGAAGTGGAACTGGCTTTAAGTATTGCCCAAGATCTTTTTGTTTCAGGCCGCGACTTTAGGGTAGTATCTATGCCTTGTATGGAACTATTCTTAAAACAAAACCCAAGATACGAAGAACAACTTTTACCACGCGATGTGCCAATTTTTGCGATCGAAGCGGGTTCTTCGCTTATTTGGAATCGTTTTGTAACGAAACCAGAATATATCTTTGGCATTAATAAGTTTGGTCAAAGTTCGAAAAAAGCGGAACTAGCCAAATATTTCAAATTTACGAAAAATGATATTTTAGAAAAAATTGTAAAAATATATGAAGAAAATGATAACATCGACTTAATTTGACAAAATTTTGAAGTTCTTATTGGTATCATACAGGTGGGTGAGACTAGTGAGAACTTTTTATATTTTTAAAATTAATAAAGAATTAAGCATTCTTTTAGGGGAAAGTCCTTATACTTTATTTAAGGCTTTGGAAAGTATTTATCTAATGGATAAAGAAAATGTGGGCGTAGGGCGCGAGTTATTAGAACAAGTCAGTAATTTAATTAATACCGATGCTTATAATCGTCTTATTTATGAAAAAAATAAAGACAATGATTTTTATCAAAAAATTGGTAATCGCCATCGCATATATAATAAATACCGGCAGGAAGAAACTATTATCACAGTTAAAAATACCCATATTTTATTAACTACTAATGTTTTACCTAAAAATATTAAGTTATTTTTACCAACTAATGATTTATTTGTTTGTGACTTTGCTAATCGCGATTATTTTTGGCTTTCGCGGTTGGTGGCAATTTAGTTGTGAAAAATAATAATTTATAGTAAAATAATATTGAGGTGGAAAAATGGGAAAATTAATTCTTTATTTAATCATCGGTCTTATTATTGGTTTAATAATCGG
>CANROR010000089.1 GCA_947632275.1 uncultured Bacilli bacterium
TCTATTTTAGGATAGAGCCCTATTTTTCTGCAATAAATTCTTAGTTTTGTATATTTTATAGCAATCTTATTCATCCCAAATAAGATGGTGGTACAAGCTGCAATTAAAGAGGGAATGAATAAGTAATAAAAAATTAAGGCTAAGATTTTAAAATCTTGGTCTTTTTTTAGGCTTGTGCGACAAGATATAGGAGATATAAAAATATACTAAACTATGGTTAGATGATTTATCTCAAGACGTAAGGATGTCATTTAATAGCATTAAAAAATTATAAGTACATTGAAAAAATCCACCTATTTTATGGTAGATTTTTAATCTATGGATTCGCTTTTATAAAGATTTTGATATACTTTCGATTTTTTCATAAGTTCATCGTGAGTACCTGACTCAAATATACATCCTTTATCGATAATATAGATAATATCAGCATCTTGAATTGTTGAAAGACGGTGAGCAATAATTATAATTGTATGATCATGTACCAAATTATCGATAGCCTTTTTTATATATTCTTGCGATTGGTTATCAAGTGCAGATGTTGCTTCATCTAATAAAATTACTTTAGAATCTTTAGACAAAGTTCTAGCAATTGCTAATCTTTGTTTTTGACCTCCTGATAGATTAACACCACCTTCACCTAAAATTGTATCATATTTTTTAGGCAATGATTCAATGTAATCGTCTAAATACGCCATTTTAGTATATTTGCGAACATCAGCTAATTTGATTTTTTCGTCGATTAGGCGAAAATTATCCATTATCGACCTATTAAAGATAAAAGGTTCTTGTCTAATAATCGAGATATGGCGTCTTAATTCTTCTTCAGTTAAGTTTTTGATATTTACACCATCAAGTAAAATTTCTCCATCATTAGGATCAAAAATACGTGTAAGTAAATTAAATAATGTTGTTTTTCCTTGACCTGATGCCCCAACAATCGCAATTTTTTTCCCTGGTTCTAAAGTCATATTAAAATTATTTAAAGTTGAATCTTCATTTGGATAATTAAAGGTAACATTTTTAAATTCAATTTTGCCAATAACATTGTCTATAGTTTTATCTCCAAAGGTAACATCAAAATATAATCTATTTTCTAATAATTCATTAACTCTTTCTAAAGCGACAACAAACTTTTGATATGTTTTGGAAAAGTCATTGATACTGTCGATAATCCACGTGAATCGATAAATATAGTAAGTCATTGCGATAAAGAATGTTAAATTAGTTTTTCCTTGATAAAGTAAAATTAAACAGGTCAAAAAACATCCTATTTCCAATGTACTTCTTAAAATATGAGAGATCGAATTGAAATTTTTTTGAACATCAATTTCTTGTAATGATGCTCTATAGATATCTTTATTAATATTTTTAACATCTTTAAGTAAATGATTTTTAATACCTAATGTATTTAATTCTCTTATACCTCTAATCGATTCATTTACAATTGTTATAAAGCGATCTTGTTCTTTTTTTCGATTCTTTTGAGAATTTTTAAGTTGAATATTAAATTTTTTTACAAAGAAAGCAAAAATAATAATAAATACGATTATTTCTATAGCAATTACCCATGAATTAAAGATAATATAAATAAATATAGCTATTGTCCCTAATAAATAAGTAAACATATCTAATAATCTTACTATTATATTAGATAAACTATCAGCATCACTCACAATGCGATTGATTATTTCTCCACTTGACTTCTCTTCATAAGCTACAGCTGGTAAATTAAGTGCTTTAGCATACGTGTTATAACTCAATTTCCTTGTTACACGGGCTTCAATTTTTAATACCATCGTTGAAGCCCAATTATTTAAAATGGCATTCGCAATAATGCTTATAAAAAAATAAATAAGTAAATAAGTAATTGCTAATTTTAAATTCAGGTTAGTAATTGCTTCAACTGTAGCACCATTTAAATAACCAGTAAGGGTTTCTGAAACAGCTACAATAATATAAGCAATAAAAGCAATAATTAACTTCAATTTATCTGTTTCTAAAAAAGTAAGCAGAGAAATGAATTCATTTTTTTTCTTTGTTTTTTTCATAATGTTTTCTCCATCGGATTTTATTATAAGTAATAAAATTTTTATTGTCAAATATTATGATCATTATTTTATAAAGTTGATTTTACAAAAAAAATCTTTAAAAAGAGAATTATAAGCACCATTGGATAATATGACATCAAATAAAGAAAGAATTTTTTGAAAGTGCGATGATTCCTAGGGTAAGAAATCAAGATTTAGTAAAACGAAAAATATCAAAAGATATCAGTAAATTACTATTGATAATCCATTAATAGATGAAATTAATGAAAGGAAAAAAAATTTTTATTAGATTATAATTAGAAATCAGTTTTTCTTGTTTGTCATTATTTATTTTGTTATAATAAATAATCATTTAGAGATGGGAGAGTTATACTATGATTTTAAACGATTTTAATAGCGATGATTATATTTATTTTAGATTAATAAAAGATTTTGATTCTTACAAAGAAGGGGATATTCTTCGTTTTAATATCACCGATTTAAGAAGACGAGCCTTTTCAGACAAACTATCTATTTATTCTAATTCGTTCTTTGAATTCACACCTAAAAAAAGAATCGATAAGTATGCTATTTTTCCTTATCAAATATATGAATCTGCTACTTTAAAAGAAAACTGTTTTCTATATGAACTTAGCTTTAATATGAATGATATTATTATTTTAAATAATTCTATGAAAAAAATGTTATTTTCTGATACGGAACTTTCACCATTTTTAATGTTGTTAAACGGCGTAGCTAATGCGAAACAGGATAATCAACAAAAATTGAAAAAATTGATGGCCGATGAAATGATAGATATCAATAATCAAATGTTAAAATCAATTGCGGAAAATTCCATTGCAAAAAATTCCATTGTCCCTTTTTTTGAAGCTGATCCTAATACTCTTTGTGCAGTTGTTAAAAAATATCATATTGAAAAATTGATTTATCTTAAAGGGGGAGGATTACATTTAGACATTGATTTACATAAAGGAGATATTTTATCCTTTTCTGATCCTGCAGTTGCTTTACTTTTTTGCAATCAATATTATCTTCGGTTATTAGGTAGTTGTTGTATATTAGAAGAACAAGAAAAACAAAAATTTTTTTGTGAAGAATTTTCAAATTGTATTCAAGGCTATGAAGGTGATATTCGATATTTTGTATTAAATGAAGATATTAAGGTAAAAAGCAGAAAGGATTTTTTAGATTCATCTTTATTTCCTGCTGATTTTCCTAATCTTTCTTTTTGGGATGGTATGTATTCTTTTAAATGGAATACATTTGATCATTTTGATTATGATGAAGATGGTTATCTTCGTTATATATGGATTCGTGATAATCGTAAAGTAGAAATGGAAATTCTAAAAATTGCTCGAAGAGCGACAATAGTGGAGGCAAGAGAACACTATACTCATTTTAAAAATAGAGAAAAATTAGAAGAAGATGCATTTAGTTATTATTTGAAACATAAAAATATTTATAAAAAAATGAAAAAGGAAAATCCTGCTCTAAATTATGTAGAATTTATGAAATTGAACGAACAAAAAATAGCTCTTCAAAAGAATTATATGTATCAAAGATTATTGATGAGTTTTATTAATAGAAGAAATTCTTTAGAAGAGTCAGAAATGACAAAGTTAACACTAAAAAAGTAGAATATCATACTTTGATAGCATAATAGAATAGCTTCATCGTAAGATGGAGTTTTCTTTTGCAATAAAGAATTTTTTGATGTTTCTATTACTAAAAATTTTTATGAATTCCTTTTTAAAATAAAGTAGTATATAATAATTATAAAGAGTAGAGTAAGAAAGGAATCTATATTATGAAAAAAAGAATTATTATTGTAATTTTACTATTAATGAGTTTTACTTTTTTATTCTTGTTTTTTAAAAATGTGAGAAAAGAAAAATTAGAAACAAAC
>CANROR010000090.1 GCA_947632275.1 uncultured Bacilli bacterium
TCCCCTTTTCTAATATATAAATGCTCCGCCCCAAATAATGGCAAGTAAAATGAAGAGAATTAAAACGATAAAAAAGTAGTTTCCATTCCAAACATTGTTGTTGCCACCTTGAGAAGAGCCGCATTTACTACAACTCATAAATTAACCTCCTTTTAAAATTTATTTTAAACAAATGCTCCTAGTATGATTATAAGTAAGATGAATAGAACTAAGATTATTGCAGCACCTACACCGTTTCCACAATTATTCATATATATAAACCTCCTTTATTTTCTTTTCACTAGTATAATATGGTTCTTCCAAATTTATGTGCGTGCTTTTTCCTGCTCAAAATGCTCTTTAAATTGGGCTTTTTGCCAGAAATAGATGGTAATTTTCTTGTATTTAAAGGCTAATGTGATATAATAGTTTCTAGGAGGGATTATGAAAAAGAAATTAGGAATTATTTGTTTAGGAGCTTTACTTCTGGCTGGTTGTGGAACTCCCAAATTAGAAAATGGAAAGGAAGCAGTTATTACTTTTAAAGATGATGCGAAAATCAGTGTCGATGATTTATACACTAAATTAAAAGATGAATATGGCCTTAATGCTTTAGTCTCAATGATTGATACTTATGTTTTAGAAAAAGAATTTGCCGATTATGTTGCTACGGCGAAGACTTCTGCCGAAAATACCGTTAAATCTGCTTTAGCTAATTATGAAGATGAAGATCAATTCTTACAAATTTTACAACAATATTATGGTTTTTCCACGATTGAAGCTTATCAAGAAGCCATCTATATCTCTTATTTACAAAATCATGCCATGGAAGAATATGCTAAAATCTTAGTTGAAGATAAAGATATTGAAGACTATTATAAGAAAAGTGCTAAAGGCGATGTGGAAATTTCTCATATTCTTATTACGGCCGATGTAACGGATGATATGAGTGAAGATGAAAAAACTAAAGCTGAAGATGCGGCCAAAGAAAAAGCCGAAGGCTTACTTAAAGAATTAACTGAAGCGAAAGATGTAGATGCCAAATTTAAGGAATTAGTTCAAGCTAACACCAAAGATGAAGCAACTAAAGATAAAGATGGCGCGATTGGAAAAATTAATTACCTAGATTTTCCAGATGGAACTTATGATGAACTTCTAGATGCCGCTTATAAAGCTAAAGATGGCGAAGTTTATAACAAAGTTGTTAAAGCCGAAGATGGTTATCACATTGTCTATCGGACTAAATCATATGAATTAGATACTTTAGATAATTTAAAAGATAAAATTAGATCTTTCTTAGCTAAAGATATTCAAGCTAATTCTGATAGTTTAAGTATTGATACTTTAGAATATTATCGCAAAGAATATGATTTAAAAATAACTGATAGCGAATTAAATCGCCAATACGATAATTACCTTAAAAGAGTTCGAGCTAGTTTAAATACTGATCAAACTAATACTGAAACAGCTGAATAAAAAATCTATTAATTTAGATTTTTTTATTGCAATTTTTTCCTTATTTAATTATGATAAAGACATTGGAGGCAAAAATGAAGATTGAACAATTGACTATTGAAGATATAAAACATTTTGAAGTAGCCTTAAAAGAAATTGTCGAAAATTTTAATTTAGAGGATGGTTATTTATTTAAATATATTTTAGAAGATATTGAAGGCCTACTCTATTTAAATTTAGAAAGCTTAATTGTATCTTTTTATTATTATACTAAAAATAACCAATTAAAAAATATCATTGGTTATTTAGACGAAAATTTTAATTTTGAAAATTTTTATTGGCAAAATATTAATCTTTTAAAAGAAGGAAATACCTGGTTATTTATTAAACCTGATGGTATTCTTCAAACTATTAATTACTTTCCTATTTCCGAAGGCTATGAATTTAATGGTCAAGTTGTTTTTGCGCAACATAATCCTTTTAACAATATGCTTATAAGTATGTATTTTAATCATATGTATCAAGATGAAAATAGTAAAATTTCCACCTTCGCTTTACATAATCCCTGGAAAATTATTTTGGCTCGGACTAAATTTCCCAAATATGAAAAAAATTACATTTTAAAAGAAATTAATTGCTATAATAATCCTCTTAATTATTCGACTTTAGTTTTACGCAAATATGGGATTGAACATTATAAAAATAAGGATTTACCCGAAACAATAACCAATTACTATCGAATCTTTTTCCCTTTTAATGGCAACACTGGTTTTAATTTATTCCCTTTCACCCAAGCTCTAGAAGAAAAAGAAATGGTTGATATGATCAAATATTATGGCTTTGACTTTCAAGTAAATCTTGATTTAGTTAAAGTTTATAATGGCGATTTTACTTTATTAAATGATTATCAAAAACTTTTATTTCAATTACAAAATAGTTTAAAAAATCAAGAAAACAAAGGCATTAAATTAGTATTAAAAAATGAATAGTAATTTTACTATTCATCTTCGCCAATTAAAGTATAGTTACAACCGCCACCAGTTGGTCTAAATATACATTCCCCACATTCGCTAAAATTTGTAAAATCTGTGGCATCATCAATTAAGGAAAAACCAAAATTAACAATTGTCGGAATAAAGAAGATAATCACTGCGGCAATAATTCTCTTGGCAAATTTACTCATACTATCTTTCATAGTTTTATCATCCGGATCTTTTAAAGCATTTACGACATCAATTGTTCCCATGATTATTAAAAGTAAAGGTATAACTAATTTAGCCACAAATAATATATAACCCGCGATATGTAATACTTGTTTTACTCCATTTTGACTACAGATATCCATAGGCTCAACATTATCTGGTCTTTGCACAAGCGAAGGATCACCAGATGGAGTATTAATATTTCCCTCCAAATAATTATTATACCCAGTTTCTATAGTACTTTTTACATTGTCAATATCAATATTATTTCTCATTTCTTCTCTTTTATTTGCTTCTTCCTGAGTTATAATTCCTTCAGCAACAGCTTTTTGATCTTCAGCTCTACATTCCGGAAAACGATATTTTATGATATTCTCTAAAAGCTGATTTGATCTAGCGTTTTTTAAATTTGAAATAATATTTGGTGCTGTATTACCATGCAAAAAATTAGTATCAAAATCCTTCCATAAATCATTAGCAATATCAGTAGAAGTTAACTTGAATTTACCAGTTGAATAATCTATTATTTCTTCACATTTAAAATCTTTATAAGCTGAAGAATTATAATACGTATCAATTTGCGAAACTACATCGTAGTTTCTTCCACCACTTATAAATAGCTTATACGATTTGCCAAATTTCGTATTAACATCATTATGATTATTAGTACAACTTTTGTTGTCATTATCAAAACATAATTCATTACCACCATATAAACCATAATCAATATAACCATATTGAGGACATTGAAAATTATTTTCTGATATTTTAGCTTCACCTTCTAAATATACATTTTTTCCAGATTTGCTAAATAAATCACTTAAGCTTCCACTGTTTTTACCTTCAGTTACATTATTTCTTCGCCATTCTATACTATACTTTTTATTATTAAAATTATAATAAATAGATATTATCTCTTCTTTATTTGTATTTTTTAATTCATTAACATAAACTTTATTATAATAATTGCATAATAATATACAAGTTCCATCACCTTCACAATTTGGATTTGTCGATGTATATTTTGCTTTTACAATATTACAATTAATTAAAAACATTAATATAGTAAAAGCGCTTAGTACATATTTTTTCATATTTTCACCATCTTTAATTAGATTATATCATACTAACATTATTATTCATTAATATTTGCTAAAAACTTGTCAATATTTGACAAATTAAAACCTTTA
>CANROR010000091.1 GCA_947632275.1 uncultured Bacilli bacterium
TCGTTAATATCAACACCTTGTAATTTATAAACCATTTGCACTTCTTTTAAGATATATTCTTGGGCTGTAAGTGGATCGGTTACAGCTAGTAATTCTTTTGGTGAAATAACACCTTCCGTTAATTTATCACCAGCTTCAACCGTATCGCCAACTTCTACCCGAAGTTTCATATTATAGTTAGTGGTATGTTCTCTTACACCAGCTTCATTTTCAATCGTAATATTGTATTTGCCGTTGTTTTCTTCAATCCCAATAACTTTACCAGAAATTTCGGCGATTGTTGCTTTACCTTTAGGAGTACGCGCTTCGAATAATTCTTCAACCCGTGGTAAACCTTGAGTAATATCATCGCCGCCGGCAACCCCACCGGTATGGAAGGTTCGCATGGTAAGTTGGGTACCAGGTTCCCCAATTGATTGAGCCGCCATAATCCCAACGGCTTCGCCTTGTTCAACTAAGTTACCAGTTGCCAGGTTGCGACCATAACATTTTTGACATACCCCATTATTGGATTTACAAGTTAAGACATCGCGAATTTCGACCTTTTTGATACCCGCTTTCGTAACTTTAGCCACGATATTTTCGGTAATCATTTCGCCAGCTTCCAAGATAACTTCCTTTGTTTCGGGATTAACTATTCTTTTGGCCGCGAAACGACCTAAAATTCTTTCAGCAAGTGGTTCGATAACCGAACCATCTTTTTCATTAATTAAATCATATACCGTAACCCCTTGAACGGCGCCACAGTCATATTCCTTAACAATGATATCTTGGGCCACATCAACTAACCGTCTCGTTAAGTAACCAGAATCGGCAGTCCGTAACGCGGTATCGGCGGAACCTTTACGAGAACCATGGGTTGATAAGAAGAATTCAGATACACTTAAACCTTCAATAAAGGAAGATGTAATCGGAATTTCCACCGTTGATCCATCGGGTTTAGCCATTAAGCCCCGCATCCCAGCAAGTTGCGTGAAGTTGGAAATCTTACCCCGAGCTCCACTATTCATCATCATGAATATTGGGTTATCATAGTTATTTTCACTTATCGCTTTTAATTCATCTTTAACTTCATCCGTAGCTTCCGTCCAAACTTGGATTACTGAAGCATAACGTTCTTGTTCGGTAATTAAACCCCGTTGATATTGTTTATTAATTTTTTCCACTTTCGCTTTAGCATTCGCAATAATTTCTTCTTTTTTATCACTTCTAACCACATCGGCAATAGAAACCGTAATTCCAGCCACCGTTGAATATTTAAAACCTAAATCTTTTAATTTATCAAGCATAATTGATGTTTCAGTTGTTTTATATCTTTTAAATACTTGAGCAATTAATTGACCTAAAGTTTTTTGAATAAATGGTTCAACTAATGGCATTTTACTTATTTCTTCCGGAATATTAGAACCACGACTTAAGAAATATTTACTTGGCGTAATACCTTCAATATTATCTTTTGTTCCTTCATTAACATAAGGGAAGGTATCTGGTAATATTTCGTTAAATTTAATTTTCCCAACCGTCGTAACTAAATATTTATCTTTTTGATCTTCAGTAAAGAATTTATATTTAAAGGAATTGACCGGAATTGCAATTCTGGTATGAAGCGTAATTTCTCTTCTTTCATAAGCCATTAAAGCTTCATTACAATCTTTATAAACATGACCTTCGTTTTCTTCACCGGCATATTCAATGGTTAAATAACAGTTACCTAAAACCATATCTTGGCTTGGCGTAACGATTGGTTTTCCATCTTTAGGGTTAAGAATGTTGTTAGCCCCAAGCATTAAGATCCGCGCTTCGGCTTTCGCTTCTTCAGATAAAGGTACATGGACCGCCATTTGGTCGCCATCGAAGTCGGCATTAAAGGCCGTACAAACTAATGGGTGTAACCGAATAGCTTTACCCCCAACTAAAACTGGTTCGAAAGCTTGAATACCAAGTCTGTGAAGAGTTGGAGCCCGGTTTAAAAGGACAGGGTATTCGGTAATAACATCTTCTACAATATCCCAAACAGATTCGTCTCTGGCTTCAATTAATTTTTTGGCCCCCTTAATGTTATGAGCAAGACCCCGTTCAACAATCCCATTTATAACATGCGGTTTAAATAGTTCTATCGCCATTTCTTTTGGTAAACCACATTGATACATTTTTAGATTTGGTCCAACAACGATAACGGAACGACCTGAGTAATCAACCCGTTTACCAAGTAAGTTTTGACGGAAACGACCTTGTTTACCTTTAAGCATACTTGATAAGCTCTTTAAAGGACGATTACTTGCCGCCGTAATGCTTCGACCCCGTCTACCATTATCAAATAAAGAGTCAACGGCTTCTTGAAGCATTCTTTTTTCATTTTGAACAATGATAGTTGGCGCACCCAATTCCAGTAATTTTTTTAACCGATTATTCCGGTTAATAATTCGCCGATATAAATCATTTAAATCGCTTGTGGCAAAACGGCCACCATCAAGTTGAATCATTGGTCTTAATTCTGGAGGAATAACTGGTAAAACATCTAAAACCATCCATTCCGGACGATTACCAGATTCATCAAAAGCAACTAAGCAATCTAATCTTTTAACAAGTCTAATTCGTTTTTGACCAGTTGTATTTTCTAGTTCTTTGCGAACATCTTCAATTTCTTTCTTTAAATCAATATCTTTTAGTAATTCTTTAATCGCTTCGGCCCCCATGCCAACTTTAAATGAATTACCATATTTTTCATAATAAGCCCGATATTCTTTATCAGATAGGGTTTGTTTTTTTTCTAAAGGCGCATTCCCGGGATCAATTACGACATAACTTACAAAATATAAAACTTCTTCTAAGTCCCTTGGTGACATATCAAGAACAAGTCCCATCTTCGAAGGAACACCTTTAAAGAACCAAATATGGCTGCAAGGAGCCGCAAGTTCAATATGGCCCATTCTCTCACGACGAACCTTACTTCTGGTAACTTCAACACCACAAACTGGACAAACCATATTTTTATATCTTAAGCGTTTATATTTACCACAACTACATTCAAAATCTTTGGTAGGCCCAAATATTTTTTCACAGAATAGACCATCTTTTTCGGGTTTTAAAGTTCGGTAATTAATAGTTTCGGGTTTTTTAACTTCCCCATATGACCAGGCCCGAATTTTTTCCGGAGATGCAATACTAATTTTTAAGCCTTTAAATTTACTAACATCTATCATTTATTCACCTACTCCCCATCTTCATCCATTTCGATATCACTGATATCACCTGGAAATTCTAAATCATCTAAACTTGGTTCTTCCTCTTCTTCCTCTTCAGTTGGTTCTTCTTCATAAGTTGAAACTTCTTCCGCGATTTCTTCTTCTGGTTCATTTATTTCGACTTCTTCAATGCGGAAAGCATCATTATCATCTTCGTCTTCTTCAATATCTTTAAATTCGACAACTTCATCGTCGTTATTAACAACTTGAACGTCTAAACCTAAAGCTTGGAATTCTTTAACTAAGACACGGAATGATTCAGGTACCCCAGCTTGATTGATAACTTTACCTTTAACTAAGGATTCATATACTTTAACCCGACCAATTATATCATCGGCTTTAACCGTTAAGATTTCTTGTAAGACATGAGCAGCACCATAAGCATATAGAGCCCAAACTTCCATTTCGCCGAATCTTTGACCACCAAATTGGGCTTTACCACCAAGTGGTTGTTGCGTAACTAATGAATAAGGTCCCGTCGCCCGAGCATGTAACTTATCATCAACCATGTGGTGTAATTTAACCATGTACATTACCCCAACATTGACTTTATGTTCGAATGGTTCACCCGTAC
>CANROR010000092.1 GCA_947632275.1 uncultured Bacilli bacterium
TATTCGCCTTCATAAGTTGTTCCTGAATTTACCTTATTACTTAATTTTACTAAATCCTCAATCGTTTGAATTAAATAGGGATGTTCTTCGGTTCCATAACTGGCTTTATCAAAATAAATATAACATTTATCAGTTCCTTTAACTTTAACATTTATTTTATTAGTTTCTAAGTTATATCTTAAAATGCTACCATTTTCACAATACGTCTTATGCATATTTAAAGCATATTCTTCGTTACTTGGCCATTTATATAAATTTGTTTTTTGATATTTACCTGTACCTTTTTCTTCTTCTAGATAAATAGCCATCATATTATTAACTTCTTTTTTATGACTATATCTTATTTCATAACCTAAAAAGATTACACATAACATTATCATTATTCCTAGGATACTTAACAAAATTTTTCTTTTCATGGGCGCAACCTCTTTTTTTATTTTATAACTACCGTTATTCAAATATTGTCGATTTTAGTTTTCAATTAAATTATACATCTATTTTGATGTGTTTGCAATTTATTCTAAAATCTTACTTTCACCCATAATTATATATATATATATATATATTCAAGCCCTAATTTTATTTTTTTGACAAAAAAAGGAGTTAACTTTGGTCTTCTAAGTTTACTCCTTCTGCTACAATCATATCGGCAAATTCGGTTTTAAATCTTTCGATTTCTTTAATCTTTGCGTCTTCGTAAATATTTCGGGCATTACAAATCGCTTTATAAAAATGTTTAAGTCTTACTACTTTATTATTATCATATAAGGCATAAGTAAAGGCATTAGCCACAATCGTTAAGCAAATGTCGGGATAACGACTCGATATTTCATATACTCTTTTATATTCGTCGGTCATTTCGACAATAAAAGTCATTATTTTTTCGACAATATAGGGTTGATATTGTAAGGTAACTCCGATTTGTTTTTCTAACTTTGGAATCGTACCCATCAAAATTTTCACCGTGGTTGGTTTATCACTTTCCAAAACTTCAATTTTTTGAAAACGTCTTAAAAAAGCGCGATCTCTTAAAATATATTGTTCGTATTCTTCACTAGTCGTGGCTCCAATCATTTTTATGGTACCCCGGTCTAGACCCGCTTTTAACATATTAGCAAAATCAAGACCACCTTGGCGATTTACTAGTAAATGCGTTTCATCAATAAATAGAATAGTTTTATCGCGATTGGCTAGTTCTCTTACCAACATATCTAAACGATTATCCATCGCATTATCATTTAACGTCGTTCCCATGAAACTAGTAATATTTATCTTAATTATTTCCCAACCTTTTAAAGCATCCGGTACTAAATTATTTTTGATGCGATACGCTAAGCCTTCGACAATAGCCGTTTTCCCGATTCCGGCTTTACCTACTAAAAGCGCACTTTTTTCGGGCGTAAGCAAAATCAAAATCATTTGCTTGATTTCTTCATCCCGCGCAATTGCCGGATCGGTAATATATTCTTTTTGGGTTAAATTTTCCCCATATCGCTCAATTATACTTACTTTTTCATCCATTTTCTTCACCCTATTTCATTATATAATTTTTTTATTTATTCCTGCAACCATTATTTAAAATGTTTAATGACGTATTCCACTAAATCCGCGGCCGATCTATCATTAATATATTTGGCTTGATTTTTAATCATTTCCGCTTGTAAGCTTTTGTTATTTAATAAAACTTTAGCACTGGCGACAACTTTATCAATACTTTCGGCTTTTAAACTCATCCCATGTTCTTCAAAAAAAGAAGCATTATAGTTTTCGACTCCCGGAATCGGCATCATATGAATTAAAGGTCTCCGTAATACCGCCACTTCGGTCGTCGTTAGGCCACCAGGTTTTGTAATTACCATTTCACTTTCGGCGATATATTCATTAATATTATTAACAAAACCTAAGACTTTTAATCTTTCATCATTGATAGTTTCTAGTTCTTTTTGTAATTCTTTATTATTACCACAGATAACTACCAAAGAATATTTTGCTATTTCTTGTAAAATCTTGGTTACTAATTCTTTTATTTTGCCAAAGCCCATACTGCCACTGGTAAGTAAAATTTGTTTTTTCACTTTAACTGGTTCTTTAATTTTAAAGCGCGAAGCCACAGGAATACCGATTGGTAATAAAATATTTTCTTTAATTTTCTTTTCGATAAATCTTGGCTTTAAAAGCTCACTCGGAATAACAAAAACATCGGGATTGGTTTCTTCCCAAAAAGGAATACATTCATAATCGGTCGCCACATTAATAAATTTAAGTTCCGGATTTTCCTTTTTTAAAGCCGTTAAAGCTACACACGGAAATAAATGCGTGCCAATTATTAAATCATAGCCATTCTCGGCAATATAATCGGCGAGTTTCGTTTTTACTAAACTATTTAAACCGTAAACGGGGCTTGGAATATTGGTTTTACTATAAATTTCGCCAAGTTTATAAACGCCTTTAAAAATAAGACCATTATTTTTTGTGGAATCTAAATAGATTTTCTCGGCAATCGCCGAAGCTTTACTACCAATTATCTCCATATAATCTTTATAATCGCACTTGATATGATAACTTAAAAATTCTTCTTTAATATAACGGGCACAAGAATTATGACCCCCACCCGTCGAACATGTCAAAACTAATACTTTCATTTTTAACCCCAACTATTACTAAACATATTTTTTAAATAATCCCGATTAAATGTCTGATCGAGGATTACTTCATAAACATTACCCGCGGGAATACCCCTTTCATTTTCTTTGGCCCGAATAACTGAACTAATGGTTATGGCTAAATCAAAAACTAAAAAGATTGTCACCGCCACCGTCATTTTCTTAGCTATTTCTTCATTCCATTTATCAATAAAGCGAATAATAAACGGAAATATATATTTTATCCAAAGAACTCCTAAAAAGCCCCACATTAAAGAATAAATTAAACAAATCCGCCCATTTATATTTAAAAAATTTTGCGAATAATCCCAAGCGGTAAAACCTAAGGCAAATTCCATTCCCCAACTACAAATATATTCTAAAGCCGAACCACCTAAAAAACTAACCAGAAAAATTTTCCAAGCCGGTTTATTTTGATAATGATATAAAAGGGCCGTAAAAAGACAAGCCCCAAAACCATAAATGGCATTAAAAGGACCAATAACTAAAGCGGAATGATTAATAAACGTATGATCCATAATTAAAGTATAGATAACTTCAATTACCCAACCGAGCATACTGCCAATAATAAATATCCAAAATAAGTAATAAGCTGATAATTTATTTTTCATAAAACCCAATTACTCCTATACTAATCTTATTCTTCTATTTAACTTATATTAATTATAACATGTCTTGCTCTAAATGAAAAAGATTTTATCCTTTTAAGTGTCAAGCCCGCATTTAAAAGGGATTTTAAATTCTTAATTTTTGTGTTATAATTAATTTAATCAAAAAAACTTTTAAGTTTATATTTAAGAAAGGTGATTATTTAAATGGCTAAAATTAGAATTTTTGGTTTAGGAGGTTTATCCGAAAGTGGAAAAAACTCTTATGTAATTGAAGTTAATGACGATATTTTTGTTTTTGATTGTGGGATAAAATATGCCAGTGGTAATATTTTAGGTATTGATTATATTATGCCCGATTTTACCTATTTAGAAAAAAATAGACGAAGAATTAAAGGTTTATTTATTACCCATGGGCATAAAGAAAATATGGGCAGTACCGCGGATTTAGTTAGAAGTATTC
>CANROR010000093.1 GCA_947632275.1 uncultured Bacilli bacterium
CTTTTTCGTTCATTTTTCATACTCCTTTAAAGTGATATTGTATATTAAAGGTGTTTCATTAGTTCTTTTCTACACAAATTCTTTACTTTCACTTTTGAGGGTATGAGTTGGTCCGGTCGGCCCAATGTTACCAATGCAACAACAACCACCGGTACTAAATGTTTGTTGTGCACATTTAATTTTTTGTAAAGCTGTGTTGTAATAATTCATAAATTATCCTCCTCTAGTAATAGGTTATGAGGCTTGGTCACTTTTGCAAATTATATTTAACTAGAAAAAGAAAAAAGAAAAAAAGTTCAGTTATTTATTGACAACTTTTTGCGAACTTTTATATAATTAAAAGGAAAGTAGTGATCGCCAAATGAAAGCCAAAAAACAAAATTATCAAGCTCTAAATTTATTTCGGATTTTCGCTTGTTTAGCCATTCTTTTTTATCATTTAAATATTTTAAAAGGTGGTTATTTAGCAGTTTGCTCTTTTTTTGTTCTAAGTGGCTATTTATCTTGTATCTCAAGCTTTAAAAAGTCGGATTTTTCTTTCAAAGAATATTATTTAAATCGATTAAAAAAAATATATGTTCCTTTACTTTTAGTAGTTTTTTTATCTTTGACGCTTATTAATTTTTTACCGCAATTAAGTTGGTTAAATTTAAAACCGGAAGTAACATCAATTTTATTAGGTTATAATAATTTTTGGCAATTAAGTGTTAATTTAGATTATTTTGCGCGGCATATTGATTCCCCTTTTATGCATTTTTGGTATATTGCTATTTTATTGCAATATGATTTAGTTTTTCCTTTTATATATGTAGTTTTAAAAAAAGTTGCTCAAAAATTTCATAAAATGGTTAGTGTTATTGTTCCAACTGTTTTAGGACTTGCTAGTTTAATTTTCTTTTTAGTAACCATAAATACGAATATCATGGCTACTTACTATAATACTTTAACCCGCATTTATCCTTTGTTCTTTGGTTTGGCTTTAGGCTTTTATCATAGTTATAAACGGGAATTAATACCCAAGAAATTAAAGAAAAAGCCGATGCCTAAACGGATATTTATTATTTATTTAATTTTCTTAAGTATTATGTTTATTTTTATTAATGCTTCTGCTTTATGGATGGCTATTGGCATGATTATGACTACTCTTATTTCTTTAAGATTAATTGATTATAGTCGCGTTATTAAAAATTCTAAAAATAAAAAATTAACTAAATTGGTTAATACTTGTTCAAATTGTAGTTACGAAATATATTTATGGCAATATCCCATTATCTATCTATTTAGTATCGTAAAAATTAATTGGGTTTTAAAAATTATTTTAATTATAATATTAACTTTGATTTTAAGTTATGGTACACATTTATTTATTGATTTGTGGAAAAAAGAAGCTAAAAATAAAGTAGGGACTAAAATTGTGATAATAGTTGTTTTAATTCTAACTCTTATTGGTGTCTTTACTTATATAAAAACGAAAAATCATACGAAAGAAATGAATGAGTTAGAAGAATTATTAACCGAAAATGCGACTTTGGTAGAACAAAGACAAGCGGAATATCAAAAAGAATTAGAACAAGCAGAAGCGGCTTGGAATGAAACTTTAAATAATATGGATGTTAATGAAGAAGAATTAAAGACCCAAATAAAGAATCTACCGATCGTTGGCGTTGGCGATTCCGTTATGTTGGGGGCCGTTCCTAATTTAACGGAAGAATTTCCCAAGGGCTATTTTGATGCTAAAATTTCCCGGACTGGTTATGCGGTCAATGATATTTTAAAAGACTTAGAAAGCAAAAATATGTTGGGTAACCCCATAGTTCTTCATTTAGGAACCAATGGAGATTGTAGTCAAGCTTGCAAAGAAGAAATATTAAAAACCATTGGTGATCGAGAAGTCTTTTGGTTAAATGTTACGAATGATGCTCAAGTTCACGTTAATGATAAATATGAGACTTTTGCTAATAATCACTCTAATGTTCACTTAGTCGATTGGAATAAAATTTCCAATGGTCATTCTGAATATTTTTATGCCGATGGTATTCATTTAAGACCTGCGGGTCGGAAAGCTTATCAAGAAGCAATTTTTAATGCGATATATGATTATTATGTTGCTCAAAATGAAGCTAAAAAAGAGGCGGCTATTAAAGAACATGAGACTGAACTTAAAAATAACTATACTTTTTATGGCAATGAATTATTGTTAAATATTTTTGATAATATTGAAAAAGATTATCGAACCGCCCCATTTAATATTGATAAAGAGTATACTTTAGAAACTTTAACTACCCAAATTGCCAATGATAAACAAGCTAATAAATTAAATCAAAAATTAGTTTTAGTCTTGGATAATTTAACTGATTTTACTTTTTTAGAAAATTTAGGTGAATATCAAATTTATGTGGTGGCTATAAATACGCAAGCACTTGATAATTTAAAAACTTTAAATTTAAGTAATGTTAATATTATTGATTTTACGAAAGAAATTGCGAAACATGATTATCTTTTAATTGATGGTATCCATTTAAATAAAAAAGGGAATTTGGCATTAAGTAAATTAGTTAAAGCCAAACTGGAGGCTTCAGATGGAAAAGTTTAATGTAGGTACCGATATTGTTTGTATTTCACGGTTAGCTAATACTATTGCCAAAATGCCGACATTTATTAAAAAAATTTATACGGATCAAGAGCTAGCTTTAGCGCAAGAAATTAAAAATCCAATGAATTTTTATGCCACAAGATTCGCGGCTAAAGAAGCAATTATGAAAGCCACCAATCTCGAATTAGAATTTAGGGAAATTGAAATTTTAAAAGGTAGTAATGGTGAGCCTTTGGCTAAATTAATTAATCATGCCGAATATGAGTTAAAAATTTCCGTTTCTTATGATACAGATTATGCTATTGCCTTTTGTTTAGCCATAAAAAAATAACGATGACAAGTCGTTATTTTTAGTTTGAATAAATCTTGATTTAGTCGAACCAAGATTTCTTGTCCGAAGTTTTCTTTCTTCCTATGATCATATCCTTAATAAATGACAAGATCCTTGTGGGACATTCTTTAGAGCATTCTCATATACCAAAATATGATTAGAGATAATAAAAAATAAACAATTATACAAGATATAACGTAGATTTTTTATTATCAATTGCCTACTATCTTTATTAAGTAATTCTATTATATAATTTTTTTTTGGCTTTTTCAATAATTTTCACCAAAAAATCATATTTTTATTTTTATTATTGTGTTACAATATAAATAATAGGAGGATTGTATGAAAGAAGAAGTCGAAAAAAAATTGATTGAAAAGACAGCTAAAGTATTAGGTGTTGAAGCTGATACTTTATCTGGTAATACGAATATTCGTACCGATGTTGATTTAAAAAGCTTAGAAATGGCTGGCATTATTTCCGAATTTGAAGAAGAATATGACTGCTATATTAAATATACCGAATTAATGCATGCCAACACCATTAGTGAAGCTGCTGAGATAATTGCCAAACAATTGGAAGGCTAAAGAAAAAGAAGAAAGAGGGGAAAAGAATGAAAGAAGAAAAAAAGCCAATTGAAAATGAATTATCTTTACCAAGAGAAATGCCAAAAAGGGATGAAAAAATAGTTAATATTAAATATCCTGATGGCACAAGTTGTGATGTTATTTTTACAAA
>CANROR010000094.1 GCA_947632275.1 uncultured Bacilli bacterium
GAAAGACGTTTATGTTATGTTGGGTTTACTAGAGCTAAAGAAAGATTATATTTAAGTAATGCCAAGGTAAGAATGTTATTTGGGAATAAAAATGCTAATCCGCCAAGTCGGTTTATTACCGAAATTGATCCATCTTTAATTGAAAATGCCACCCCCGAAAGAGAAATTAAAACTTTTGCCAAAGAAGAATATTATGATGCGGAAAATACCCAAGAATATCGCAAAGGCGATATCGTTATCCATGCGACTTTTGGGAAAGGTGTTGTCACCGACATTGATGATAAATTCTTAACGGTAGCTTTCCATCAACGGTTTGGGGTTAAAAAGATTTTAAAAAATTATAAAGGTTTAAAGAAGGTGTAATTATGGATAAAACTTTAGTTATTTTAGCCGCGGGCATGGGTTCGCGCTTTGGTGGTTTAAAACAAATTGAACCCGTGGGACCAAGTGGCGAAGTTATTGCTGATTATTCGGTATATGATGCTTTAGTAACCGGTTTTACGAAAGTAGTTTTTGTTATTAAAAAAGAAAATTTAGCTTATTTTCAAGAACATATTACGAAAAAATATGAATCTAAAATTAAAGTTGAATTTGCTTTTCAATCCTTAGACGAATACCAAGATTTTATTCCCGAAGGTCGCATAAAAATGCTCGGAACGGCGCATGCTTTATATTGTGCGAAAGATAAAGTAAACGAACCATTTGTCATGATTAATGCCGATGATTTCTATGGCCGGGATGCTTATTTCAAGGCTAGTGAGTTTTTAGAAAATAGTACGGATGCTTATGAATATCTGTCCGTCAACTTTCCATATATTAATAGTACGAGTAAAAATGGCAAAGTTAATCGCGGGGTAGTTAAAGTGCAAAATGATGAAATTATCGACATTGAAGAATGTAGTATTGAAGAAGTTAACAAGGAAATTTTGGCTACTTCGAAAAAAACGGGCGAAGTCATGAAAATCGCCCCAACGGCTCCCGTTTCCATGAATTTTTTAGTTTTTAAACCGACGATTTTTTCGCTTTTAGAAAAAGATTTAACCAAATTTATTCAAAATGATATAAATGAAACTAATGAACTGATTTTAACCGATGTTATTAAACATTGTCTAAAAAATAACCAAATAAAATTTAAAGCCACTTTAACCAGTGGTAAATGGTTAGGTATGACTTATCGGGATGATTTAATTGATATCAAAAAAACTTTACAAGAATTAATTGAGGCAGGAATATATCCTGTTAGATTGTGGGAGGAATAAAGATGGATGCGAGATCAAGAATTGAAGAACTTGTTAAAATATTAAATGAAGCTAATAATTTATATTATGTTTTAGATAATCCCAAACTAACAGATCAAGAATATGATAAATATCTAAGGGAACTAATTAATTTAGAAGCCAAATATCCCGAATATGTGCAAGAAGATTCGCCAACTAAAAGAGTCGGGGGTGAAGCTTTAGAAAAGTTTACGAAAGTAACCCATCAAATTCCTATGTTAAGTTTATCGAATGTTTTTAATGAAGAAGAAATTAAAGATTTTAATGAGCGAATCGAAAAAGAAGGAATAAAACCCGAATATGTATGTGAATATAAAATAGATGGTTTATCCATTTCGTTAAAATACGCAAAAGGAAAATTTGTTCAAGGCGTAACTCGTGGTGATGGCCTCACCGGCGAAGATGTAACGGAAAATGTTAAAACGATTAAAAGTATTCCTTTAACGCTAACGGAAAACGTTGATGTTGAAGTTCGTGGCGAAGTTTTTATGCATAAAAAAACCTTAACAAAATTAAATGAAGAACGGCAAAAAGAAAATTTACCGGTTTTAGCCAATGTGCGAAATGTGGCCGCCGGTTCCTTAAGACAACTTGATCCTAAAATCGCGGCGCAAAGAGATTTAGATGCTTTCATTTATTATTTGATGGAACCGGAGAAATTTGGTATCACTAAACATAGTGAAGCCTTAGCTTATTTAAAAAAATTAGGTTTTAAAACTAATCCGGCGAGTAAACTGGTTGGAATTAGGAAGTACGGCCAAATATCCGAAGTGGGCCACGGCTTATAAATTCCCGGCCGAAGAAGTTTTAACCCGCCTTAAAGATATTATTTTCACAGTCGGAAGAACGGGTCGGATTACGCCGAATGCCATTTTAGAACCGGTGATTTTGATGGGCTCAACCATTTCTCGGGCCACTTTACATAATGCCAATTTTGTTTACAGTAAGGGTTTAAAAATTGGCGATATTGTAGCAATAAAAAAAGCTGGCGATGTTATTCCCGCGGTAACCGAAGCTAAGCTTGAGCGAAGAACGGGCAACGAAAAAGATTTTGTCATGATTACGAGTTGCCCAATGTGTGATACTCCTTTAGAAAAAAAAGAAGGCCAAGTTGATTATTTTTGCCCTAATCCGAATTGTCCGGCGCGAAAAATTAATAGTTTAATTCATTTTGTTTCTCGCGATGCCATGAATATTGAAGGCTTAGGCGACGAAATCGTTGAAGAATTATATAATTTAGGTTTTGTTAAAACCATTCCCGATTTTTATAATTTAAAAACCAAAAAGGAACAATTACTTCAATTTGATGGATATGGCGAAATCTCTATCAATAAATTTTTAGATAATATTGAAGCTTCCAAACAAAATGATTTAGCGCGCGTATTATATGCTATTGGAATCCCTGGCATTGGCAGTAAAACTGCTAAAGTATTAGCCCATCGTTTTAAAACTATGGATTTACTTATGAGTCAAACCATTGAAGAACTGGAAAAAATTCCTGACATTGGTCATACGCTAGCTACTAATATTTATGCTTATTTTGAAGAAAACCAAGAATTTATCCAAAAGCTAAAAGATATCGGCATTAATATGCAAGAAATAAACGGGGACAGAAAAGAACACGAATTAATTACCGATAAAAAATTTGTTATCACGGGAACTATTGCGAGTTACACGCGTAATGAAATCAAAGCTATTTTAGAATCTTACGATGGCATCGTAAGTGAATCCGTAAGTAAAAATACGGATGTGGTAATCGTGGGTGATGCTCCAGGCAGTAAATATGATAAAGCATTAAAACTTAACATTCCTATTTGGAATGAAGAAAAATTGCAAGAAGTATTTTCCAAACTTTCTTGAAAATAAAAGAAAGAAAACTATAATAAAATCTTTTTAATTGTGTCAAATAATAAGAAAAATATGTCAAATTAAGGCAATAATCTTGCTTTTTTTTTTTTTTTGGTATTATGGAGAAAATAAAGGGTGTAAAGATATATTAGAAAAGATTGTTCTAACATCACAT
>CANROR010000095.1 GCA_947632275.1 uncultured Bacilli bacterium
TATATCTGACATCAATAGTTTATCATTTAATTAAAATATAAACAAGTTCCATCAGTAAAATTGTTCATAAGAGATAATATTTTTTTTAAATTTTCCTAACTATTGATTAATAGTAAACTCTTTTTAAATATAGGCCATCGCCAGGCACTGTTTTTAATTGCTTTTGAAAATTTTCATCATCGAGCATTTTTTGTAAAGTTATTTTATCAACATTGCCCCAGCTATAATCTAACATGGCACCTACCAGGTTACGCACCATGTACCGATAGAAAGCTTTTCCTTTAAAATGTAGTTCTAAAATACTACCTTTTCTTTTTACTTTTATTTGATAAATTGTCGTTGTATAATCTTCTCTTGACCCAGCCACGAAATTATGAAAAGAATGGGTTCCTTTAAAAATATTTTTGATTTGCTTAATCTTTGGGACATTTATTTTTCTTTTAGGCTGATATATATAACCCGCATATTTTTCTTTATACTTACCTAAATTTATTTTATAAATGTAATATTTGCCTAAAGCGGAATGTCTGGCATGAAAATCATTATTTACTTTAGTAATTTTTTTAATGACTATTTCTTTTTTTAATTCTTGATTTAATTTGCTTTTAAAAGATTTTGCTAGTTTTTGGGTTGTATCAAAATGGGCCACCTGACCGAAAGCATGAACTTTAGCATCAGTTCTGCCTGCACCTTTAATAACGATTTTTTCCCCTAATAAATTACTTAAAACATCTTCTAAAGTCTTTTGGACACTTTTTAAATCTTTTTGTCTTTGAAAACCATGAAAATAAGTTCCATCATAACTAAATACTATTTTGTATCTCATTTTTTAACCTATAAACAGCTTTAAGTAAATCATTAAATTCTAAATAATATGGTAAATTAATTCCTTTTTCTTGGGTTAAATCCACAAATTTTAATAGATTTGGTTTATCCACATATTCGTATAATTCTTCACTTGTTAAATCAGTCGTCTCATAAATAATTTGTTCTTCGTTTATAACATAAACATGATCTACTAACTTAAAAAAGAAATTCATATCATTACTTATTAAAATTATTTTTTTATTATAAGTACTTATTTTTTTTAATAAATTTTTAAAATATAATAATTCTTTATTAAGCATTCCTTTCGTAAAATCATTTAAAATGATAACATTTTCATTTAATTTACTCGCTAAAATTACTTTATTTTGATCATTACTACTTAGCTCTTCAAAGTTTTTCGTTAAATAATCGGGAGTTAAGCCCACCATTTTTAAAGCTTCATTCGTTTTTAAAGTTATCATGTCTTGAACTTTTTTACCATTATAATTTTCTTTAGCTATATCACTTGTAATAATCCCAATAATATTACCATTTAAAGTACTTAATTCCATATTTTATTCACCAACTTTTCTAAATCCGTTTCCGTTTCATCTATTGTGTTATATAATTTTAATTGCAAAGATAAATCAAACGTAAAAGGCAAAGAAAAACCTAATCTTTTTAAAATCTTTTCTTCTTTTAAAACGTCTAAAGTCTTACCTTCAATCGCAATATTATAGTCATAATAAACTACTAAATAATCACTAAGTAATACTTCTTCCATATTACTGGTAATATTAATAAAATTAACACCTCTAGTTTTTAATAAGTTAATAATTGCTTTTTTTTCATTTTCTCTAAATTTTCTTAAACAATCATTAAAGCAGATAGTTTTCGATGGATAATTATAAATCATATTTTCTAAATTTTCATAATTAATATCGTCATTAATGATAGTATAATCACTAAAATTATTTAAAAGTTTTTGGTCAATATGATTACTAATTATTGTATAATTTTTGGTTAAATCAATTTTCATTTTTCGCCTCATACCTTTCTTTCAATTCATTTATCTTAATAAAGCGATGATTAATTCCCGATTTACCAACTTTATAACCGGTTTCTTGGGTTATGATATCGGCCAGTTCTTGTAAAGATACTTCGGGATATTTTTCGCGCATTTGAGCCACAATCAAAGTTTTTTCATCTAATAAATCTAATAAATCATGGTCTTTTAAAAAGTTAATATTTTCGAGTTGCGCTTGCCCAGCCCGAAAAGTTTTTTCTTGATTGGCAATTTCACAATTATTAAGTCGATTAACCATATTTTTATGATCCCGATAGATTCTTATATCTTCGAAATAAAATAACGCATTGTTAGCCCCAAAAAGCTTAATTAAATCACTAATATTTTCACTTGATTTTAAATAAACCACATGTTTATAACCACGAGTTATTAGTTTAGCACTAAATTTAAAATATAGTAATAAATTTTTAATTTGTTTCGCTTGTTTTTCACTTTTAAAAATAAATTCTAAATGATAACCACTAGTCCCCGGATTAGAAATATTTCCGACGGCCAGAAAAGTACCTTTTAAATAAGCGGCTTTTTCTTCATCCGTTTCAAGCATTGTTAAATCATTTTCATCTTTTTTTATTTTTTGCAAATCAAAGCCATCTTCTTCTTTAATTACTAAGATATAGATTTGTTTTACTTTAAATCTTCTTTGCATTCTGATAACAATATGAGCATTAATATGAAATATTTCTTTTAATTCTTGATATATCTTCCGCGCCACGGCGGCATTTTCTAAAGTAATAGTTATATCTTTATTTATTTTAGCTATTGCATTAATAAAAGCGACTAATTCCCAACGAGATTCTAAAATATTGATATCTTGTTTCGCTATTTCTTCTTTTAAAGTTGTCGTAAATGTCATATTATCCCTTCTTTTTTATTAATAGTTTAACACAAACACCCGGATAAGTGAATAAATAAAAAAGAAAAAATATTGCTAATTTCCGCAATATGCGTTATATTATAAATGTAAGTGTTACCTACCAAGGGGAGCACCTACTTAAATTTTGGTACTCCTTACTTGTGAGGAGTATTTTTTATTTGCAAGTTTCTAAAAGCTAGCAACAAGACTAAAAGTCTTAAAAAATATATTTCAGTCATTAATTCCCTCCTTAACTAACCTGTTAAAACTAAGTAGAAAAAGAAAAGAGTGACAACCAAAACGCCCCTTAAAAGGTACTCCTCTAAAAGGTAACGGTTTTCTATTATATTGGTTAAAAAAGGAATTGCAAGCATTTCGACAAAACTAGACATAAAGTTTTAATAAAACGCTTGCTAAAGGAAGATGTTTTTCTTATAATATA
>CANROR010000096.1 GCA_947632275.1 uncultured Bacilli bacterium
GCTTTCTTAACTACTAAGCTTTCAAGTTCATAACCTTCATTTGCAGTAACTTTTAAAGTAACTTTCGTTCCTTCTAAAGCTTCCGTTACATCAGGTTCAACTTTACCATATTCCATATAAGCAACTTCTACTTTATGCGTTCTTAAAGCAATGCCTTCGGCTTTAACTTCTTCATAAATAGCACTATCCCAAACTTCTTTGTCAGTATCATCTTTATCAATTAAAGTAATATTTTCGGCTAAAACTTTTAACGTAATAGTTTGACTTTGATCTTGGCTTTCGCCATCTTTCCAAATTAAGACAAATTGCGTAACATAATCTTCGCCGGCTAATAAAGCATTTTTAACTTTCTCAAGATTAAAACCAAAGTATTCAGTAAATACATCTTGGGAATAAGTATCATCAGAACCGGCAAATTTGACACTTGAACTTTGAATACCGTCTGGCATATCAAATTTTAACCCAACCCAAGTATAGCCTTGAGTTCTACCGGAAACTTGTTCAACACTTTGTTTGCTATCAAGTAAATTCCAAGTACCTTTTTCCACGGTTACTAAAACATTTTGGGTGCCACTACCTTCAACCTTAACACAATCTGCTCCGGCACAAGTTAAACTATCTGGTTTTGTATCATTTACAACTGCAGGATAATCTACTGCCTTAACACTTAAAGTTAGACCAAATAAACTAACTACAAGTGCTAAACTTCCTAATATTTTATTTTTCATTTCGCTTCCTCCTTATTTTGAAATAGAATACCAAATTAGGCAAAGGTATCTTAATTCTTTTACATTATAGCAAAAATTAATCTATTTTGTCTACAAAATTTAACTTTATCTTATATTTGACACCAATTTAACGAATTTGTTTTTTGATTAATTTGGCATGTAAGACTACTTTTTCCGTTTTATTAGCACAAGTTGACAAAGTTAAAATTTTATCATTAACCGTTACATCAGCTTTAAAATTATATTTACTCCTACTTAAAATTGTATTAATAAATTCTTGTTTTGATTCTTTCGTGCCAAACGAACTAGTTAAATAATAAGTTTCCGTCGGGATTTGATAAACCGATATTACTTGCCATAAAGTATTTTCTTTTGGGGTCGATAAATTTAAAACATAATTATCCGTATTCTTATACCAATTAGTTTTAAAAACATTTTTTAAAGAACCAAACATCGTGGTATTAACCCGGCCATGCGCATAAATTATCGTATTATCTTGTAAATTATTCGCATCATTACGATAATCCATGAAAACCCAACCGGCACTATTATAAGTTTTATCGAAAGCATGCGTTAAATAATATTTATTATCCTTCGTTTGGACAACCGGATAATTAATATTCGTCCCATTTACTTTTAAATAAGCTACCGTATCTTTATTTTTAGCTAAAAGTTCATTAAAATCGACACTTATTAAAGGTAACTTAATATATTTCCAATAATCGGTATCTTTATTTTCTTCCTTGGGGGGATTAATATTTTCCACTTGAATATCTTCATCAGCTTCATTTACTTCTTTAACTTCGGTAATTTGGTCAATTTCTTCTATTTGGGAATCAACTCTTTTATTTTCTTGATACCAAATATAGATTCTACTTAAAGAAAAGGTAAGCGTTCCCAAACAAACTATTAAAAGCACAATCCAAATCCATTTCCGTAGTTTTAATTTTCTTTTTTTATCATTCTTTTTATTATTTTTTGATGCTTTTTCTTTTGGTTCTTGTTCCTTTTTTCTTTCTTCGGCAAGCCTTTCTAAAATATCATCTAATTTTACATGTTCGGTCGTAAGTTCTTTATCTCTATTTTCTTTTTTAGCTTTTAAATTTGGCAAATCCTTTTGTTCAATATTATATTTTTTATTCATTTAAATCATTTCCTTAATTAACTATATTTTAACTTTAAATAACTTAATAAGCAATATTTTTTAATAAAAAAAAGAGGCTAAACTAATTTACCCTCCTTTAACTATAATTTTAATTTTCTTTTTTTATTAATTTTTGAGAAACATATAAAGTTGATCCTAATGCTAGAGCACTAAGGCCAATAAAGGTTGATATTCCGTCAAATGTTGATGGGTTTTCACTAGCTACAGCATCATTTTTAACTTCTTTAAAAGTAACTGTTATGGTTACATCTTTATCTGGCATTACAAATTTATTATCTACGACTTGAACATTTTCATCATCAACCACAATCTTATCTAATTCATAACCTGCATCAGCGGTGATGTTTAAAGTAATTTCCGTTCCCATTAAAGCGGTAGCAGGAACATCTACTTTACCATGTTCGGTAACAATCGTAATTTTATGAGTATGATTAGTTTCCGCTTCTTCTTTGGCAGTTTCATAAATTTCTTGACTCCATACTTCTGTTCCAGTTTTGCCTTCATCAGAATCATCTTTTAGGGAAATTTTTCCTAAATCAATAATTAAATGAATGGCTTGCGCATGAGAATTGCCATCTTCATCATCCCAAGATAAAGTAAAGTTTTTCGTTAAAACATTTTTTAATTCATCAACTGCTTTTTCAATGTCTTCTAAACTAAAACCAAAATATTCGATAACTTCAGTGCCATCACTAATTGCTTCAGGATCACCTGTTACCTTAACATTTTTAAATTGTTTACCACTTTCCAAAGTAAATTTTAGACCAACCCAAGTATTTCCTTCTGGTCTAGTTGGTACACTACCATCAAGCAAATGCCATTCTCCAGCATCAATAGTAACCGTAACATCGGCAGTTTTTTGGCCAGATATTTTTACTTCCGTCCCGGCAGGTAAACTATCAGTTGCTGTAATATTTGTAACATCAGGATATTCTTCTTCTGTTGCACTAACACTTACTACTAAACCAAATGAGCAAAGTACAAGTGTTAAAATACCTAATAATTTTTTCATATTCTTCCTCTCTTTCTTTTTTGAAATTTAATACCCTTAGGCCAGGTATCT
>CANROR010000097.1 GCA_947632275.1 uncultured Bacilli bacterium
ATGTTAATGAGTAAGCAAATTTCCGAAAATAGTAATTTTGTTACCTATAAAAATATTATTAAAATAGTAAATAAGTTAGTAGGTATTTTACTTATTATATTACTAATTTTATGGCCAATTTGGCAAAAGGTTGTTTCTCCTAACCCTATAATAATAATTCTAACTATTATAACTCTTATAACTAGCATTTATCCTTTGGTTTATCAAGGTATTTTTGGGGGATTAGGTAATTTTACTTTATTAGGTCTTTATACTTTAATTATTCCCATCATTAAAATGCTTTGTGTATTAATGGTATGGTTGGGTAAGTTTTCTAATAACTTAGAAATAATTTTGGCAATAATCTCATTAATTTTAGGTAATGTCTTATCTTTAGTTGTTGGTTACTTTTTTGCCAAGATGAAATTTAAAAAAAGTAATAATTTGCATGCAGAAAATTTATTTAATAGAGAATATAAAACCATTTTATTAGTAAATATTTTGATAATGTTTTTAATGAATATCGATGTTCTTTATTTAAGTTATTATTTTGAAGATACGACAATTGGCTTATATAGTTCTGTTTTAATTTTTGGCAAAATGATATATTATTTTGTCACTGCCTTAGTAACTGTAATGTTACCTTTAATTTCTAAAAATTATCAGGACAGTAAATATGCAAAAAGTTTATTAAATCAAACTTTAGCATATACTTTAATTCTTACAATATTTTGCTTGATTCCTATGAATATATTTGCTAAGCAAATATTAAATTTAGTTTTTGGTTCCCGTTATTTGACGGCCATAAGTTATGTGAAATTTGTTAGTTTTATTTCTGTTTCTTATAGCTTAAATGTTATTTTATTTAATTATTTAGTGGGAATTGGTAAACTTGATCAAATGAAAAAAAGCTTAATTGTTGGCAGTATTATAGCGATTATTAGTTTAATTATATTCCATAAATATCAAAGCGTTTGTTTAATTTTAATTGGTTTAATTAATAGTTTAATATTTATAATAAATTTTAGAAAAATAAAAAAAGAAATGAGTAGTGTAAGGAGTAGTGGTAAGATGAAATATTTGTATTTTATGATTGGTACGGAAGCCGAACTTATGAAAATGTATAAGGTAATTGAAGAGGCCAAAAAAAGAAATTATATTGTTAAGATTGTTTCCAGTGGCCAAAATATTATTTTTAAAAGTCCGTTTTTAAAATTGATTGATGAAAAAGTGGCGATTGATTTAACGAAGTTTGCGCCTCAAAGAAAAGGAGCAAAATACTATTTAAAATGGTTTTTGCAAACTAGAAAATATGGAATAAAAGTATTAAAAAAAGAATTAAAAGATAAAAATATTAATGATTGTTTAATGATTGTTCATGGCGATACTTTAACCTCATTAATGTCCTCATTAATTGCCCAAAAAATAAAAATACCTTACGTTCATGTGGAAAGCGGTTTTCAATCTAATAATTGGTTTTCGCCATTTCCGGAAGAAATTGATCGTTATTTAACTTCTAAAAAATCCATAATAAATTTTTGTGCCCATGAAGAAGCTCAAAAAAATGCCTTAAAATATTTTAAAGGCGAAGCGGTAAATACAATTTACAATACAATAATTGAAACTTTATATTATGCTTTAGATGAAGGAAAAAAGAAAAAATTAACGTTACCAGTTAAAGGAAAATATTTTGTTTTTGCGTTTCATCGCCAAGAGAATTTGTTAAATAATGATTTTATCCAAAAGGTTTGTCATAATATAATTGAACTATCGAAAAAAGTAACTTGTGTATTCATTTATCATGAACAAACTAAAGAGGCAATGGAAAGGTGTGGCGTATGGAATGACTTTAAAAATGCTAAAAATATAAAAATGATTTCTCATCAAGATTATATTAATTTTATTAATATTGTCGATAACTCTTTATTTGTTATTGGTGATAGTTGCGGAAACCAACAAGAATTTTATTATTTAGGAAAACCTTATTTAATTTTGCGAACGAAAGTTGAGGATAGGAGTGAAGGGTTGAATCGTAATGCGGTTCCCTTTGCCAAAAATTATGATATGATTTTAACTTTTGATCAAGATTATAAAAAATTTGTGCAAAAACCTATTAAAATGAAAAAAAGACCAAGTGTTATAATTATGGATAGAATTGATAAATTCTTTTTTAAATAATAGATTATTAAAGGGTTTAATGTTATACTATTATATGTGTGGGTGATAAAATGATAAATAAGCATAAAAAAGAAATAATAATTGTACTTTCAAGTTTTTTGCTATATTTTGTGTTAGGTACAATTTTTACTTATTATTTACAAACTTCTAAATTTTGGAATGTATTATTTGATTTAGATACCCCAAGAGTATTTGGTGATTTAGCATTACGTGAATTTAATCATTATCGAGCAACAGTTCATCCTTTGTTTATTTTGTTATTTCAGCCATTAGTATCTTTATTAAATTTATTTATTACTGACTCAAATATAGCAATTATATTAATTCAAAGTATACTTGCTTCATTATCCGTCTTTTTTGTT